>CALQKL020000011.1 GCA_943331145.2 Chitinophaga pinensis | reverse complement strand
ATTAAATGCGAATCCTATTTTGCCAACCTCTTGAGTGTTTGAGTGAGCAAGATCAAACTTGAACTTATCTTCACCTAAAATTGTATGCGCTCGGTTGCCTAGTTTGTTGTATTCTGACAAAGCTTTATCAATTTGTCCTTGAGCCATATCGTCTATGTCCTGATGAGACTTTAATAGCAAAGTCTGAATATCTTTATTCCACTTTAAAGTTGCATTGTTAATATCTGTCATCAAGTTTTTCTCTTCGGGCGTTAGGTTATAAACCATTTGAACTATTTGTTCTTCCATTCTGTTTGCTAAATCAGCATACCCAGCTGGAGTTTGACTAATTGGTGTAAGTGGAGTTACTTTTTTACCAATCAGTCTTTCAATTCTTCCAATAATTTGCTTTGCTTCAGGACCTATTCCTATATTTTTAGGATCATTGATTTGAATTTTAAGGAGATTTAATTCACTTCTAATAGATTGTCTAGTTTTTGAGTCAGCAATAGCATAATTTAACTTTGATTCAACATTCGTTTCCAAATTACTGAATTTGTCATTCAAGTCTCTTAATTCTGTAGTAAAAATATCTGTTCTCATAAAACGAGTATACAATGCATTGAAATTTGCTATAAAACAAAAAGAGGCAATGAATATATATATCACGATTAATCCTCCTGTTGGGGAGCCGTTTACTTTAGCATTCCGAAGTTGCCACAAGAGGAAAAGGAGTAGCAATGACAATACTAGTGAAATTACTAACGAGCTATTTCCAAATATCTGTTGAAGTCCTAACCAAGTCTGATAAAAACTTACGCTAATTAACATAAAAGCAAGTATTGCTAAGAACAAATCAGTTGCAGATATTTTTTTATTCATGTCCAAATAAATTTATAAGAATTAAGATTAATTAAATAGGTGTTTACAATTTTAATAAATCAATAAATCTACATACTAAATATCATTTTTTTTTAAAATCTACTTATTAGTTTATAGACGTGTAAAAAACGGCAAATAACGTGTACAAACGAATTGTTTTAATTGTAAAATGCTGAGAAATTCATTTCCCCAGTATTTTACTTTCCTTTTCCTTTTTATTCAAATTAGATTCTGTTTGGTTTTGTGAAATAAACAAATACTGTTCTTCCAAACAATAGGCTTTAGTCTTATAGTATTGATATAATCAAGAATGTCCTGATAGGTATAATTTACTTTGCCTTCTGTTGAATATGTATCATTTTTTGGAAATTAGAGACAGGTATTGAAGCGATTTTAAAAAAAGTTTTATTAAGATTTTGGTATTCGTAAAATTGAACAGGAAAAAAACAACTTGAACCTTTCAAAAGTAAATCGTATGTTGTTGATGTTTAGTCACGAATTCTACAGAGTAAAATTAAATTTTCACCCCCTACATCATTCCTCCTACCCATCTCCGTTAGTTAACATTCTCAACCGCATAAATCCCACCCTCCACTACCTCAACAATATCGTATTCCCCTTCTTCACAATCACCTTTCCATTAAGCAGCAAAGCACGTACATAATATACATAAGTCGTGCCCGGTTGTTCCTTATACTTATATTTTCCATTCCAGCCGTTACGCTGATTATGACTCTCAAATATTTTCTGTCCCCATTGGTTGTAAACTAAAAAATCAACACTTCGAATATTCGTTCCTAACACACGCAACACATCATTCAACCCATCACCGTTAGGTGTAAACGCTCCTGGCACATATACATCTGTCTGCTCTAGCCAAGTATGGCCCGTAGTGCTCCCCGCTAATGATTTTCTGCAATCCAATGGATGTAAGGCCTTCACGAACAAGGTCACATAGGTATCTGGTGAAAGTCCAGTTACTACATGCGTAGTGCCAGTGGTTCCTGAACTTGGTGGACCATAATTGATACCGTCTGTTGATACTAAATATCCAGTGGCTCCAGATACTGAGGCCCATGAAAAACTGAGTGAGTTAATTGAAATATCGGTTACTTGTACAACAGGTGTAGTTAATAAAGGCCAGAGTTGAACTGATACGATTGCGGGTGCTCCTTCGCATCCTGTGGCATTGGTAGCAGTGACATAGAAATTAGTATTCCCGGAAATAGCATTAGTAGTGAAAGAGGTTCCTGTTGCTAGCAATGTACCTCCACTCGACGCATCATACCAATTATACGTATAGGATGCATTAGGATTGGTAACGCTAAGGTTTGCTGTTTCGCCACTGCAAACATTCACAGGTGCATTGGTGGTGGGTGCTACGGGTACTGGATTTATTTGCACATTCACTGCCCCGCGTATTAAACTAATACAACCATCTGCGCTTACTGCCTCCACATAGAATGTACTGTTGGTGCCGATGTTTCCGGTGCTAAATGTTATACCAGTTCCCAATATATTGCCTCCGGATGAAGCATTGTACCAGTTATAACTATATCCTGCTGTTGGATTCTGTACCTCTACTTGTGTACTGCTATTTGCACAAATAACCACGGGTGTGATGACATTGGGTGTGGTAGGAGAAGGAAATAAATCAACACTAACGGGAACGCGTACCCCAGCACAACCATTGCTGTTCATGGCTTCCAAATAATAGGTAGTAGGAGCAGTGATAGGACCAGTAGTATAATTAACAGCAGTTCCTAATAAAGTTCCAGCATTGGGGGCATTATACCAATTGTAAGTGGAGCCTATTACAGGGTTTTGCACTTGTAGGTTGGCAGTATTATTTACACAAGTAAATACAGGATTGTTTACATTGGGTGTTTCTGTGTTATAAAGGATGACAGATACTGGAACAGCAATACTATTACAACCAGAGCTATCCGCTACAAGATAATAAATGCTGTTGTTGCTAATATTAGTGGTGTTAATACTGGTACCTGTTGCCACAATGCTTCCTCCGGTCGGCGCAACATACCAGTTATACACGAAACCAGTTTGAGGATTGATAACAGTCAATAATGCTGATTGTCCGGCACAAACACTATCACCTTCCGCTGTTGGTGTGGATACAAATTTTCTGATTATGGTAGCAATAGAACGAACACCAGCTATACAATTACCTGGCCCACTGGTTTCAAGATAAAAGCTGCTGTCATTGCTTTGAATACTGGTCACAATAAAGTTTGCACCTGTACCCAATAGATTACCTCCGCTTGGTGCATCATACCAGGCATAGCTCATGCATGATTGTGTTGGATTCACCGAGAAATTCACAGCAGTTCCAGAACAAGTCTTTACTGTATCAAAAATAATATTTCGGATGGAATCCGATCCAAAACTGAAATAATCTGCGTTATTCAAATGAACAGTAGCATACTTATATTTTATTCCAGTTATTAATTTAATGACTTGTGTTGAAGTACCAGAAAAATTAGGATCTGCGGAAAGCAAAATAGATTGAGTACATGCTGGAAGTGAGTCTTTCAAGAAGGCAATGGTTACAGAATCCACAGTCCCTGTTTTCTGCACTTTCCAAGTTCTCGCCATTCGTGAAATATAGCCGTTATTGGTACATTGATCAAGCGAGGTGGTTAATTTATTTTCTCCTGTTATCAGAAAAGATACATCTGCATTAAATGAAGTATTGTTGGAATCATTCATCACAGGAAAAACACCTGCGGTAGCTCCATTAAAAATAAAAACAGGTGAGTTAATATTCACGCTGTGCGACTGTTTTTGTAAAAGTGCTGAGGCATCATCTCTTCCAACACCAGTGATGTTTTCGTTAAATCCGTTATTGATGGTTTTATCCCATATAACTGTACCGTTAGAAGCCAAGTAGTTGTTTTTGATTGGGGAAGTTGGAATTTCATCAAAGCTGACGCCATATTTAATGGCCAGATAAGATTCAACGCGATTGAGTTCTGCTGCGGTTAATGTACGATCGTAAATAATCACCTCTCCAAGTGCATGATTATTATATTCGGAAGTACCCCCATTCGCACCTAAGGAAAGTCCTGCTCCCACAGAAGGATAATAGGTGCCGGTGTTCCCCGTAGAAGGTCCACAATCAGTGGCGTTGCGACGCGCCTTGGAACTCAAGCCCGTGCCAGACATAGACAATAGAAAAGCATCAGATTCTGTATAATTAAAAACGGTCCCTGTCAAATTAGGATTTGAAGCCACATTCAGTTCAAATTTAGAGCCAATACCATTGGCGCCGTTTTGTACGCGAAAACTTGGTTTAATCTGATATCTGTAATTAACGTTCGAGCGATATGTAAACATAGATCCCTGGCCAGCAGGTTCGTTCTTGTTAGTGGCCAAAATCACGGTTCCAGCTGTGCCCAAAAGATTCGGTGTGATGGCGCTATTGACCAAAGCCGTAGAATTGGCCGCCGTGAATTGTATAAAAGGATTGAAATTGAAATCGGCATTAGCTGCACTCATACTTCCAAAAATAGGCTGCTGACTAGCATTAGCCTGGCTTACACTGAATGTTCCTGTTTCGCTGTTCCATTGCGATACTTGATTGGAAGCATTATATACAAGATTGGTAGGTTGTGTGTTGGCCTTCAACCAAAGCGTTAGGTTTGTAGAAACTCCGCCCGGGCTCTGAGCCTTGAGGATTGAAAATGTAAACACAAAAACAAGTAACAAAATTTGCTTTTTTTCCATTTTTTTATGAATGAAAGATTTGTTTAAAAAGTTGTATCAATCATAATAAAGATATTAATTTCCAATCTTTACTCAATGTTTTGCCCCCTTTAAAAATAAAATGTTTGCAAACGGGCTTTCAAATAATGCTTTTAAATTTTAGCGTTACAATCGACTCAACCTCCAATTAAACAATTTCGCTTGTTGTTATACATCATCAAATATCCTCTTTTATTGGCTTCGCTTAAAAATGAACGACTTACTAAAGTTGCCATAAATGGTTGCCGCTCTTGGAATGGTTGTAATAATTTTTCGGCTCTATTAGGTGCTAAGCCAATTTTTTTTTGCAAATTCCATAAAGTCAGTCGTACAAGGATGACGGGTCTTTTTGAATTGCTCACTTTCAGAAAATTTACTCCGAAGAACCAATTGTAAATTCTTGACTTTTTTATCTGAATTTTTCCGATATTACTGTAATTATTTTACATAAAATGGAGTTTAAACCCATTTCCTGAAAACCAGAGCACCAAAAATTTTAACGTCAATGCATAGACGCTAAAACAATTTGCAGTGTAAATGATAGCAACATTTACGGCCCACACCACAATAAAACAACCCAAGGTTTCTCTTTTCAATTAACCAATTACACCCCCATTAAAATTTCTCCCACTCTATTCTACATTTTAAATGTCGTATTTCTCAACATCAATAAGGATATTCCCCCATATAGTTTCCGGGTGGATTATAATTAGCAACAACTATAATTTCTCCATCAGGACATACCGCTACGCCAGCCCCCATTAATGTTGTATTTCGCCATACCATCTGGGTGTAATGTCCTGCAGGATACCAATTGTCGGAGTTTAATTGCGCGTAAGTGTATTTCTCTATTTCACTATACCAAGATTTTGAAGCATCAAGCGGGCTATATGCCTTAGCTGAGCTGCCCCAGAAAATATTCTCTCCATATTGTGCTCCCTCTTTCTCGTTAGAACCTCTATGCTTTATTTTGCAATGGTTATTTGTTGCAAGGTAATCTGCCCAACGTTGAGCGTATGCCGCCAACTTTGTATCCCATTGAAGACCAGATACGCCTACTTCCGAACGGACCTTATTATGATGATCCAACATTTTATTGGCGTCAACACTACTTATCTTACTGCCTGTATTGGTGACTTGAGCATTGGCATGCCATGAAAACAAAAAAATGATTAAAACCAATAATTTCAAAGTCTTATGGGTACTCCTTTTTTTAAAATAGATTATAGCATTATAATCCGGATTGTTTTGTTGCGATGTAAATATTCTATCTATCATAATAAGATTTGAAATTAGAAAGTTGGTGATTTATTTTAAATTAATGGTGTGCAATGATAATAGTATGCGAATATATTCATTGTCAAATATAACAAGATGTCAATCTTTGTTTAAATCTACTAAAATGAGAAAAACAAAAAAAGTTTATTACCGTTACTGACAAATAGAATCATCAATAAAATGCACTTTATTTATTGAAATAGCAATTCTATCCGCATCACCAATATTTTTAGGCGTTTCTCTGTCTGTCATTTTTCCTCCTGGCTCAACTGGGCCAATAATGGAACCTGATGACCATTTGCCAATTGTTTCTCCAATTAATACATCAAATTTGTCATAAAAAGATGCTGTCCATTCACAAGCATCCATAGTCTTTTCATTTCCATTTATAATTACCACTTTGTAGTATTTGAGCTTATCATTCCAAACAATGGGTTCTGCTGAAACAACTCTTAAATTGCATTTGTTCGTGTGTTCTTGAGAAAAGGTTTTTGAAGCAATTAATAAAAACAATAATGACAAGATTTTAAATTTCATTTTCAAAAGTTTAAATAAAAAATAATTTTACCAAATTTATTAAAGAAACAAAACTGAATATTTTTCTTTTGTTAAGAAAAAAATAAATCTACTATAAATGACCGATTGTATTTTTCATAATGCAAAAGAGTTGCAATTAATTACCTGCAAACGCCACAACTGCCTCCGTTAATATGGCAATGGCGACATCTCGAACAATCAGTGCAAATACGGCAGTTTTTTTTGCCAGTGCAGCGTGTCGAACACCCATCTGCAGTTTGCGGTTTATCATTATTTGAATTATTGCAACTTTGAAAAAGAAGAATACTTGCTAATAAAATAAAGGTTTTGAAATTCATGGTTTTTAGCTTTTAGTTTGGATGTCATCCCATCGGTTGAACAAATCAATAATAAGTTCTATTTCGTTTTGGGTAAAAATACAATTTGAGTAATAAATTTTTGACACTGTCTTTTAAAAAAATTTAAAGACTCTATTCCAACAATACTTAAAGTTAAATTTAGTTTGTCATTATTTTCATCACGGGTGGCTGAAAATGTTTGAGATATAAAAAATTCAAATTGAGGAGTTATGGAATCAGAATTTCAATCAATAATTATTTGTTTTTAGTAATAAACTTAGTATATACTGCCCTTAAATTTAAACTGTAAGTTTACCTATGAATCGATAATTTCTTACTTTTTTTAGGAGTTAATAAAATAAAAAATCGATTAAATAAAATGCATTTTTTAGGTTTTATTATTTTAGTTAAACTTTCCTGTTATTTGTGAAATATCAAAGTTTCCTTTCATTTCTTGAACTTCAATTCTTCCATGTAAAATGTCAAAAAAGAAATTTCTTATTTTTTCCATTGTCAAACTTGCAGGTTGCCCTTTTACATCAACGCCTAAATCATACGTTTTTAGCAATTGGGTCCCCAAACTTGCAGCTGTCAATAAAAAGTGATTTTGAAATTTATCCATGTCCAATAAATCTGCTGCTAAAACTTTGCCAACAACGGAATAACTTCTTAAAGTTTTTTGAGATTCTTCATTTGTCAATGTAGTTTTAACTTCGTCGGCATCAATATTCATTTCAATTCTGCCAGAATTATTTGCTTGTGGCAAACCTTTATATAAAGAACCTAAATCGGCAAGACTGAGATTATAGAATTTTGTGCCGGGTACAACTAGTATTTTTTCGATAGAAAATGCACTTGGGAGAAGTAAAGTTACCGTTTGAGCAGCTTTAATAGAAGGTGTATTGAATGTGCCCACAATTGTATTGGTTAAATCAATTGTTTGAGTAGCAAAAACGCCACCAATGACAATACAGTTCTCGAGTATTATTTCATCGGCATATATGCTGCCGGCAACAAAAGCATTATTTAGAGTTACACTTTTTGCATTAATATCACTATGAAAAGTAATTTTACAATTTTGAGCTCTTGAAACTATAGAATCGGCTGAACCCACACTTTTTTTGAACGTAATGTTACCTTTTGCTTCACTATTTACATAAAGTTCAAGATGGGTAAATACTGCTCCATGTATTTCTGAATCACCCTGTTGAATCTCTAACTTATGAGCATATACAGGACCTTCAATTACGGTACTACCCTGAATAGTAATCGTTCTATTTAATTCAGAAATTTTTTCAGGAAGTATAGAGCCTTTTACTAAATTATCCTTAAGCTGAATATTGGTTTCATTGAATCGAATTTCTTTTAACTCTTTCATTGTTATTAATTTTTAGTGATTTTGAACATGTATTATTTGAATAGAACTAAGTATAGCAATTTTCTGAATCATTTCTTTTACCCTTACCGAATGTTGATCTGCATCAGAATATGTTTTATTTAATTCCGAATTAAAATACAATTTAAGATTGTCTGAATATTCTTTCGGTATCGCACCCCAAGTATTTGTTGAAGCGGCAAATTGCTCAATCAATACATTTTTTGTTTGATTTTCCTGCAAAACAGAAACAAATGAAGGAGCATTCAAATCTTTTGAAATTTGATTTATATCCAATTTTTTTTCTATGAAACATACAGGTGAAAATTGAGGAGATTCTATACTTTCATTTAACATGCTTTTTTGAACAGTATTGTTTAATTTTTTCTGTTGCCACAAAAATACCTTTGCTTTATTTAACGTGTCTAAAGCTCGTTTTTTAGTAATTGATGCGCTTATTTTTGAATGTAATATGCTACCTTCTTTACCAAATACAGCAACAGTATTAACTAAGTCATTGTTAGTTGTTCTAACACTTTGGTTATCTAATTCTTTTTTGAAAATGAAAGCAGGTTTGTCAAGTTCATATATTCTATTGGATAATTCATTATTCAGGTCATCAAATGTTTTTATATATCTACTTGATATTCTTAAAAAATCTCCTTCCATTTGTTTTTTCTTACCAATTACAGCTTTTGATAATTCTTTAAGATGCATCAGTTGAGAATCTATTCCCTGAGTTAATTCTGCAATTTGTTGGCTGATTTCTGAGCGTATATAACCGAAAAATCCTTCAATAATGGTGTTTGCAACTTTCTTCGAGTTTTTGTCAATAGAAGCAATTTGTGCAACTTCAGTTGCAACTACAGCACCTGTTAGTAGATTAACATTCGTGTTGCAACTTTCCACACTATTGTCAAATGCAACGGTGTCTACATCAATATTTACATCTACATCTTCATATGCTATGCCACTATAAGTAACAGAAGAAGACCCACCATTTTGGGATGCAGGATAATTATATCTTACTGTTCCAGAATATGGTACAGAAATGCGTTCTCTATATTTTCTAGAATAACTCATAACTAATACATTTAATTGGTTTGATAATTATTGGACTGAAACAACATCAAAGCCATATCTTTAACTCTCTGTGAATTTGAAGAAAAAGAAACCAATTTGCTGAACTCACTTATAATTTCAACATTAGTATTTGATAGTTGCTGCCATTCGATTTGATTTAGCTCTGCAAATGCTGTGTTTTTTATTGCTGACTTTGAAATATTATCTAACTCAACATTAGTTACGGAAATTTCAACTCCAGGCTCTGTTTTATCTCTATTGCATTCACAAATAACTATTGGAATGTAAACAGATGCAGTTTCAGTATATCTCGCATCGTTTATTAATATCTGATCTGTAAGTTTTTTTTGCGTATTCATCTCAAATAGAAAACTACGCATAGATTTAATTACATGTAGACCACGATACTTAACATTTGATGCAATGATTTTTTGACTAGTTGCTAGTGATTCTAATTGTGCTATGGGTATCGTTGCAGTTAATTGTTTTGTTCTGTTAGAAACCTTATCCACTTCTTTTACCGCAAAATCAATAGTGGGTTTGTCAAGTTCAAAAACCCTCTGTTTTAAATTGGAGTTTAATCCATTAAATAGCTTGATATACCTACTTGATATCATATTGTAATCCTTTTGCATTCGGTTTTTTATGCTTAATAATGCATTTTTTTGCTGAACCATTTGCATAAGATGAGAGTCAACTTCGCTTTGAAGCTTTGCCATTTTCTGCGAAATTTGAGAGCGAATCAACGAATAAAAGCCTTTGTTTACATTATTACAAACGTGCTCTGCTGCTTTTTCTTCGGCAATAATGACTGCTGTTTGCATAGCTACAACGGCGCCTGTAGTTGCATTCACATGTCTTGAAACACTCCGTATTTCATCTGCCATTGGCTTTGTATCTACTGTATAGTTAAAAGTTGCCATAATTCTTTCCGTTTAAATAATTATTGATTTTTTGTTTGATCTTCAGAACCATCATACTCATCATCTTCTTCTGAATCATCATGCTCATCTTCTTCCAAATCATCGTTAGCATCTTCATTATTTGAATCAGCATCTTCCTCTGATTCTTGACGGTCTTCCGAAATTTCATTCGTATTTCCTATTTCGGTATTATTATCAATTAAAGCTTCTTCTGATTCGAGTTCATTTTTATACTCAGTTTCAATCTGTGATGTTTCAATTGCACCCAATCCTTCTGGAATTGATTGCTCATGTACCAAATCATCCTCAAGTTCCTTTAATGTGATTTTTGCTATGTTTGGCAGATTTAAAGAAATGTGTTCATAAGTAATATCTTCAACACTAGGCGTTGGAGGTAAATCTGATGTTTTTGCAAATAATGGATTAACAGTAATCAAAGGTTTTCTTCTGTCATCTAAATCATGTATTTCATTTGCTGCTACAGCAATTTCTTTCGAAGTTCCATCACGAAGCTTAGCATCATAATAATCAATATGCTCAAACTTTTGAGCTTTTACATCAATGTCTTCTTTCAATCGTTCCATATAATTTTCAAAATCAAGTTGAACGTTTTGGAATTCTTTTGATTGTATTTCAAAGGCTGCAAAAACTTCTGCTGAATTTTCTGTTGTTGTTACAACAGTTGATTCTAATGACCCTCCAGATTCTGCCATACTTTCTTCTGTTTTCTTTAATGAAGTCAAAGTATTATATGCAGCTACATAATCCCTTAAACTAGCTCTCATAAGATTAATAAGGTCCGCACTTTCTGCACGATTTCTTCCGTAAAAATCCTCTGTATCTTGATGCCATTTATTAAGGTAACTTATCTTTTGATCTTTAATATGATTATAAATTTTTAGACGTTCAATTCTTGTTTCATTCATGAGATTTTGAACCATTGGAGCAACAATTTCTTCATGAATTTGATGAACCCCAAAAGGAAAGTTTGTTACGCTACCATCCTCTGCAGTCCACATACCAGAAATTAAATTAAATCGCACTTTTGAACTATCTTTTAATTGAAAAGGAACATAATCAGAAACGGCTTCGCTATAATTAAAACTTTCATTTTTTATTCGCTCAATTTCAGAAGCTTCTAAAATAGGCGAATAGTGATTATATGGCGATTTAAGTATTTTATAAAGCACTTTATTTGATTCAAAAATTATTTTATCTGTGGAAGCAACTTTTAGTGCAGAAATTGCTTGTACAGAGTTTGCCATTGTTACCATTAATCCCTTCAATACATCTTCAAATTGTGCAGTATGCCTTGATAAAGAATCTTTAAGTTTATTTAACTCCTGGAATTTTGATATTTGCTCATTGTATTTTTGTGTATCAAATGCTTTAAAAATAGGCGCATTTGCTGGAACTTCGTTAGTTGCAAATTCTTTTAAGAAATCAAGATATGAACTCTCATTTACTACTAATGGAAGTTGAACAGAAGTTACATCCAAATCATCCATACAATAAGAAATAGTCCTCAAAGAACGTTCAAGCTTTCCAAAATAATCATGTTGATTAAGCTGTTGCATTGACTTTGAGTACTGTTCTGTTTCAATTTCTTCTATTTCATTTGAACTTTCTACAATAGGAGCTTGTTCAGAAAGCTTTTCTAACTCAGAGATTGTTTCAATAAGCAAATCGTTTTGCTTTGATAATTGCAGTTTAACTTCTGATTCCTCAACCATTCCAGTATGGTCAACAATAAAGCTTTTGTTTTCATACTTTATTTGATCGGCAATTGGAACATAAGCAATACCCAATTTACTTACTTTATAATCCCTGAAAATTTCATTATGCATTTTCTGAAATTCATTGATTCTAGAGTTCAATTCTTCAACTTCTAATCTGGTTTTTTTGAGTTTGCCTTGAAACCATAATTTAATTCTATTCCACCAAGATGACAATATATCTTCTATCATCATTTTTTCTTCTTCGAGTTTCGCAATTTCTTTTTCAATGCGTTCCTCTTCTTGCACTATCTTCTCTGCCATTGACTGATAATAGTTAAATAATATCTTCGCTTGGTCTTGGTAGATATTACTTGATTCCGGGAAAATTTTTCCTTTCATACAATTTGATTTACTTAGTTTATATTAATTTGAAAAAATTTGTTTTCGTTCTTTATACGTTCTTTCGCAATTTTTAATATTGTCGTTGATAATTTCAATGTTTAAAGGATTATCTAAAAAACAATTTTTTAATGCTCTAACTTCCTCAATAAATTTGCTTTCAATTCCTATTGATTCAATATTATTAGTTGGTGATAAATACCTCAAATTTTCCTGTAATTCATTTATACGAGTTTTGATTTCTGATGGAATATTACTCATTGTATCCACTTTCAACATTAATTCTTTTGTGGCCTTTTTCATCTCATCAATTCTATCTCTGTTTTCCTTTTCTTCAAAATAAACTTCACTTACTTTATCAGATGTTGAAAAAGAAATAAACAGACCAAGTAATATTAGAAATAATAAAATGCCATGAATCATTAATTGATATGCAAAATGAGTCGGTTTTACATTGTTAAAATAAACCATAGCTCCAATTGCAAGAATTAAATAAGAATAGGTAAAAAACCATCTTATTCCTATTGAACCTATTTGTTTTTGAGTTTTATCTTTTAAATTAACCCAAGGGAAAATTAAGTCCACAAATAATAAGCAATAAATTATTGTAGAAACAAAAATGTTAAGAATTAAAACTTCTGTTTGCGTATTTTTAAAAAAAAATAAAAAGAAGAAAATAATTAAAGCCTCACCAAATAGTGCAAGCAAAAGCGAAAAAGTTTTTTTTGAAGACATTTTTTACATTTTTTATTAACGTTTTTGACCACACTTAGAGCAAAATTTCTCATTCGGACTAAGTGGGTTTTGACATCTTGAACATTTATTTTCTGCTTGTTGTTGACCACAATTGCCACAAAATGAAGCATTTGGTTCTAATGGGTTGTTACAATTTAAGCATAGGGAAGATTCGCTTTTTAATTGTGTACCGCAACTAACACATCTTTTTGCATTTTTATCATTGTCAGTACCACATTTAGGGCAAGCATCATAAGAATCTCCACAATGCGGACAAAAACTATGCGTACTAGGAAATTTTTTTGAACAGTTAGAGCAGTAAACATCTTTAATTTGATTTACTGGTTGTAAGTTATTCATCTGTTGCTGCTGATTTGCACCGCCAAATGTAGGTTGATTGTATTGTGGCTGCATAGATGCTCCACCTCCAGCTAACCCTCCCATCATATTTGTGGCTAATACTGCACCTAAAATACCTGAATTGTTATTTGAAATTCCATCAATTGCATTATTTGCTACTCCGAATGCCTGTTCCTGTTGCCATGTATAACCTCCTATTGATTGGGCACTCTGGCGCGAAATAGCATCTAAAACTCTTCTGCCAGATTCTGTTGAACTATCTATTTCAATACTAGTTACATAAAACTTTGTAAGCTCCAAACCAAGATTTTCCCAAAACGGGAGCATTACTGTTTTTAAATGTTCGGATATACTATCTAAATGGGCTGAAATCTGCTTTAATCCAATTCTATTATTTATCATAAACTGTAAAACAGTAGATTTTGTCTTTGTAGAAAATTCTCCAAAAAATTGGTCTGTTAAATCGTTTTGATCAAATAAATTTTTCGTTCCTACAATCTTAATTAAAAACCTTTCTGCATCGTTAATTTTTAAACCATATCTGCCATTGGCAACAAGGGGAATACCAGTGTTGTAATCTGCATCATGAATGTCCATTCGGTCAATTGACCAATCTATATTATAAGGCTGAAGTTTATTTACAAACCAAACCTCTGCTGTAAAAGGATTTTTTCCACCAAAAGGCAAACCGAATAAATTTCTTAATATTGGAAGATTCTCTGTATTAAGCGTGTGTTTTCCAGGCCCAAATTTTCCTGCAATTTGGCCTTTTGAAAATAAAATAGCCTCTTGTGATTCTTGCACAATCAACTGGGTATATGTGCTAAGATTAGTCTCCGGAAACCGATATGCATATATGGTTTGATTTCCTTGAGGTGACCAACTGACTACATCTATTATTGCCATAAGTTTTTATAGTTTTAAAATTTTTAATTTGTAGATTGAATTATTTGTTTTAAGGAAAAAATGGCTTTTTGATTTTTACTAAGTGTCAACTTGAATATTTTACAAAATGCGATTTGCCATGACATTTAAATACACAAAAAAATAATCTAGTATATTATTGCAGTCTAAATTAGAAAAAATATTACATATAACATATGGAAAATAATTTTTTATTTTTAATTTTTAAAAAAACTATTTTAAGATTTATATTCAATAATAGTTTTCAATAATAAAGTAAGTTGAAATTAATTAATAACATTTCGCAAAAGCAATTTTGTTTTTGTCAAAAAAATTATAGTTTCTTATATAGCTAATAAATTTATTTTTTAATTATATCTATAAAATAGTTTAAAAGTTTTTAAACTCCCTCTCCCAACCATCACAAATCATTAACAATAATATTTTTTGTTCAAACAATTCTCCTCCCTATTTTTGTACCCACATCAAGATTCACATAATAGTGAAACCAACCGAGTCAAGAGACCGCGGTGGTAAAATGATGAGGGCCTTCAGCCAAAATAAAGCGCTAAAATTCCCCTTTATTATTTTTTTCTTGTTGTATTCATTTTTAACCATAAAAATTTATGCATCATGGAACACAAACTCTTCGTCACTTTCAATCAAGAGCACTTTATGGGCTTTACTTGCTTTGAAACATCCATTTTTTATCATTTCATTTCCAAAACAGAACTTAGCATTTTACGCATCGATGTTAGTTTATTTAGTTCTGGTGATCGAAAAGAAAAAACAATTGTCTTTCAATTAACTGATTCTCTAAAAGATGAAATCAGTGGACTTAAAGAATTTCTTACTGACTTTTTTTCTTACAGCGGAAACCTTCATGGAAGTCCATGGTTTTTAGAAAGTGAAATGATTTCTGAAAATGATTTTAATCTGATCAGGAAACGAGGTAGTGAAAAAATGAAAGAAAGGAATAATAAGATTAAAGAAATCGGGCAAAATCATCCATTAATCATTTACTGTTTCGAACAAAAGCTTTATCCCGAACCTGAAGGTAATTCCCCGCATAGTTGGAAAGCCAATTGCCCATCAGGACATCAACACCATTTCATGATTTCAACATCTAGTCCAGAAAGCCATTCTTGGGGCTGCGGTTATTGTAAGAAAAAAGGAGGACTGATAGAATTGAAACAATGGGTTGAGCATAAATAAAATACATTTTTTATATTAAAAACCATCAATCATGAACAACAATAAAAATAAAAACATCATTGCAATCGATGAAGAAGTTTGCTACAACTGTAAACACCGAATTTGGCTTATTGCCATTGGATTTGGTGTGCGATGTGGAAATGATAAAATCAATGGCTTTCCAAAGAGCATACCTAGTTTAAGACATACCTGCTCAGCATTTAAAATGAGTGAAGAAAAAAATCGAAGGCCATTTAAATATGATTGAGTATAAATCATCTTGCTAATACTTTAATAAAAATTGAATCATTAATTAAAACAATAATTATGGGGACCTATAAAATATCAAAAGGAACGATGGCGCTTTATTTTAAAAATTCTAATGTTGATATATGCGATGAATTAACAAAACGAATTCGTCATTATATCTCTCCCAACAATAAAACCGTTGATCAAATTTTAAATGAATTAATAAATCTTCAAGATGAACGTGAAGACCGGGTTGGTGCGATAATGAGAATAATAAAGTTTCAGCGCGCTAATGCGAAACTTACAGAAACACAAGAACTTGAATTAATTGATTCAAAAAATTTGAGCATTGTAATTGCCGAAGTGGAGGAGTTAAAAAAATGGATGAAAGAATAATCTGATTTTGATTTTTGTCCATCATTTTCTTGTTTTATGCCGATCTTATAACTGTTTGACACATTGTTTCATACGATTACATACATAGTAGATATAAGCAGTATTGCCCTATTTTTGCGGCATGATTAGAATATGGCTGATTTCAATTTGTTTATTTGCTGGACAAACCTTTGCCCAACGTACACTACACACTCAACGGATAAATACAGCACCCAAAATAGATGGCCTAATCAATGAAGCTGAATGGAATCTCGTGACTCCAGCAGATAGTTTCATCAATAATTCTCCAAATTTTGGAAAGCCAGCAACCAAACAAACACAGGTTTGGTTTTTGTATGATGATGAAGCTGTTTATGTGGCCGCAAAAATATTCGACAATCCCAATGAAATCAGAAGACAATTGACTGCGCGCGACAATGAACAAAGACAAGAGGTAGATTTTTTTTCTGTTTTATTAGATACCTATAACGACAATCAAAATGCTTTTCAATTTGTAGTTACCAGCAGAAATGTACAATCAGATGTGCGCATTTCATTGGCCTCACAACGCGATTATAGCTGGGATGCCGTTTGGGAAAGCAAAGTGAAATTTGTGGAAGATGGTTGGCACCTCGAAATGAAAATTCCTTACATATCTCTGCGTTTTTCCAAAGCAGACATTCAAAAATGGGGTGTGAATTTCAATCGTTTTACCAGAACTAATAATGAGAGTACGTATTGGAATCCGATTGATCCAAATGTAGCCGGATTGGTAAATCAATTTGGAGATTTGGAAGGCATCAGTCAAATCAAACCACCACTCAGATTATCTTTTCTACCTTATATAAGCACTGGATACAGAAGCACACCAAACAATAATGCAAGACAAAACGATTGGCTAAGAAGCGGAGGTATGGATGTAAAATGGGGGATAAATGAAAGCTTTACAATGGATGCTACGCTGGTTCCAGATTTTGGACAAGTGATATCAGACAATACGATACTTAATCTCTCGCCCTACGAAGTTCGTTTTCAAGAAAACAGACCTTTCTTTACAGAGGGTACCGAATTGTTTAACAAAGCTGGATTGTTTTACAGCAGGAGAATTGGATTAACACCAACAGGATTTTATGCTGTTCAGCAGATGGCTGCAGCAGATAGCAATATTGAAGTGATTAAAAATCCAGGGCTTTCTCAACTTATCAACACCATCAAGTTCTCCGGACGCAATAAAAAGAAACTCGGTATTGGGGTATTCAATGCCGTTAGTGCGCCCATGTTTGCAACAATCAAAAACAAACTAACTAAGGAAACAGAAAAAATACAAACTGCTCCAATGACAAACTACAACGTAGTGGTGTTAGACCAAGCGCTGAAAGGAAGGTCTTCGATTACTTTTACAAACACCAGTGTCATTAGAGATGGAATCGCTCCTGATGCCAATGTTTCAGCCCTTGATTTTGAGCTGTTTGATAGGGAAAATGTTTATGCGATTGGAGGCACAATGAGATACAGCCGAATTAGTGGAAACGATATAAAAGAAGGTTATAAAACTGTATTGAGCTTTAAGAAAGTCAGTGGAAAATTTCAATTTAATGTAAATCAAAACATCGAATCTGAAAATTACAACCCCAATGATTTGGGCTATCTCCAAGCCCCGAATGAATTTACCACCAACGCTTCATTTGCATACAAACAGTTGACACCTACCAAACATTTTTTAACTTATATATATTCGCTTGGAGTAAGTAACAGTTACCTATATACGCCATTCAAATGGAGTGAATTTAAAATGGATGCTAGTGCTTTTTATTTTTTCAAAAATTTCTGGGACTTAACCTTTATGTATGAATCAAGCCCTGTTTGGCAAAATAATTATTTCGAATTGCGTACACCAGGTAAAATGGTGCGCATGATGCCTTGGCATTATTTTGGCGCGAATGGTAGTTCGGATAGCCGCAAACGATTTTTTGCTGGTTTTGATTTGGGCTATGCTTTCACACCTGCCTTTAATAATGCTAGTTTATACAGAGGACAATGTAATTTACGCTATCGATTTAGCAACTCGTTGAGCATGTCACTTGAAACAGAAACGAGTTTTGACCAGGGAAATGTGGGTTTTGCATTTTTAAGAGAACCCAACGGCGACCCCATCATTGGCTGGAGAAAAGTCACCGAAAGAACAACCATTCTTTCAAGCAATATCAATTTTACATCAAGAATTTTTATGACCATACGAGCCAGACATTATTGGAGTAAAATCAATTATGAAAAATTCTATACCGTAGATGATCAGGGATATTGGATCAATAGAGCTTTCATTGATGGAAATAACAATAACTATAATGCATATAATCTCGATATGTTTTTCACTTGGGATTTTATGTATGGCAGTCGTTTCATCCTAGGATGGAAAAACTGGCTACCTCAAGAAACAAGTATAGATGGCAATAGATATAGGGGTTATCTAAAAAATGTGCAACAAACAATGACTCAGCTACAAGGTCGCGAACTAACCGCCAGATTAATCTATTTTCTCGATCACCGAAAATTGAAGTTTAAAAAATAATATCACATTTGAGTTTCAGCGAAATTTATTGGTAAATTTTTAAGAATGAAATAAATGGTTGAAACCATTACACGTTTGCTAAAATATTCTTCCACCCACGGTTGAAACCGTGGGCTATGAAAAATGTCGATTACGATTGTATTTGTAAAATATTGGAACATAGTCCACTTCCTTATTTCATATTTTGAATTCCTTATTTATTATTCCCAAAATAGAAAACATGCCCACCGTTAAACCCTTAAACAATAAACCAGCGTAGCGATTTAAACCTCTCTTCCCCCCTTACAACCTTGTAACTTTCTCTCATCCGCCCTTCTCGGTTATAATTTGCATTCAAAACAAAACGATATGCAAAAAACAACAACCAAAACAATTACGAAAAGATTATCCTTCTACAAAGAAAATGGGCTTTGGTATGCTGATTTACCGGAGTTTCTTGCATTAGGACTTGGAACCAAGGCAAACTTACTGATGGTAGATGGCTCGGATAAGTTTCTTGATTTTCTTTCAGATAATGGAAGCAGGGCAACTGTAAAATTGAGTACTAAGCCATTTGAAGATCATAATATCCAGTTGGATAAATTAAAAATCGGAATGGATAAAGCGTTGCTCGATAAAATAGGTCACGCGCCTGTTGATTATGGCGCTTATTACAACGTTGCGCTTTATGACAACAACCCCTTCCAACACACACTTTGGTTATGCCCGGTAACTGAATATGTTTTTGAAGGAGTATATCCCGAAAATGTATATCTGCAATTACTGAGCAAAAAATAAATGATGAAGAATTATGGAATGTGTTGACATTTTGTGTCTGTTGGTGGCTGTTGTAAACTGAATTTTAGAAACGACCAGAAATAAATTCAAAAATGTGATATGATTTAAGCTTGAAAACGAAGAGCTTCTAATTACAATGACAGATTTATGAAATAATCAATAAAACTAAAAAAGCCAACATAAGCATTATAAATACATATACTTTAATCAATTAAATTTTAAAAAATGAGCAACAACATCAAAATACCAAATTTATGCAATGAAGATTGGAACAACATGTCACCAAATGATAATGGTAGATTTTGTGACACTTGTAAATTAACGGTTGTTGATTTTACAAAAATGAGTGATGATCAAATTAAAAATTATCTCCTTAATAAAGGGCATGTATGTGGAAGGTTTGATTGCACACAGGTAGATACTAGTCACGAATCAACACTTGAGCTTTTAAATAAAAAAGCTAAAAAAATAAAATTCAAACCAATAAGATGGTTAGCCTTATTATTACTCTTAATTCCAGTTTTTTTATACTCTATTTTAAATAATAAAAAAATTGACACGCCTGATAATCACGTGTTAATGGGAGCTGTTTCTTCACCTATTGAAAAAGATTCTACAAAAAAAATTGTTGATACGCCTTATCGAAAACTAATGGGAGAAGTTGCTCCAATTAATGTAAAAAAAATTAAAAAAAATCATTGATCAAACATCAATAAAAAATTATTCTAAACACTTAAAAATAAAAATTATGGAAACAAAACACAAAGTTTACAATTTAATCATCCTCGATGAAAGCGGCTCTATGCAGTCGATTAAAAAAACAATTATGAATGGGTTTAACGAGGTGGTGCAAACCATCAAAAGTGTTGCCTTACAGTATCCTGAGCAGGAGCATACCGTTTCATTTGTAAGTTTTAATTGTTCTGGCATAAAAAAAATTCAT
>CALQKL020000010.1 GCA_943331145.2 Chitinophaga pinensis | reverse complement strand
ACGAGAAACAAAAATGGTTCTACCATTATTTAAAGTATCTAAAAAGTTTTGTAAAAATGGTGCACTTGCTGCTACAGTTGGGAAAACCAATGCCCTTAAATCAATGCTAGTTTCATCTCCATAGATATGAACGCCATCATAATTTGGATCGGTGTTTCTATTGCCTGCTTTTATGCTTCCACCAGTAGCCAAACGTGCATAATTTCTGTCATCCATGCCACGCCAATCTTTAGCCTTGATATATTCTGCATTGATTTTAAATGCAAATTTCTCGCTTAGTTTTTTTGCAAAACGCATGGTTATATTATGGTAAGATGATGGCTCGTTTTGTGATCCATCAACATTCATGACCCCTTCTTTTGCCATGATAGAGAATCCTTGATATTTAAATGGATTCTTGCTTGTCATTAACATGGTACCATTCATACCACCAGAACCATATAATGCAGATGAAGCACCTTGCAACAATTCTATATTATCAACATCCAACTCACTCAAACCTACAATTGAAGACACCGAAAAATTTAATCCTGGTGCTTGGTTGTCCATTCCATCTACCAATTGATTGAATCTGTAATTACCACTTGAGTTAAATCCTCTAGTCGTAGGTGTTACAAAAGTTAAAGAAGAAGTTGTAACGTCAACGCCCTTTAAGGTTTTTACAATGTCGTAAAAATTTGCACTTGGAGTAGCTCTAAGTGTTGCTGCACTTACCCTTTCAATAGAAACGGGCGATTCCAAGATTTTTTCTTGAACCCTTGATGCAGATACCACCACTTCTTGTCCTAACGCATTGGAAGGATTTAATGTGATTTGAATTTTTTCGGAAGCTGCATTAATTGTTTTTTCAATTGTTTCGAATCCAACTGCTGAAATTGAAATGGTAATGGGTAAGCTTTTTGCAGTTATGATAAAATTTCCTTTATCATCTGTAAAAGTACCTGTAGAAGTGCCATTTATTGTAATGGATACTGCAGAAACATTTTCTTTAGATTGACCATTTTTTACATTCCCGTTAATTTTTGTTGTTTGTGAAAAAGCATTTACACAAATGAAATTAAGGAGTACAAAAGCAATCCAATAATTGTAATTTTTCTTCATATAGATTTTTTGATTTTTATAATTATAAGCAAAATAAGTATTGTTAATCCCAATACGAAATTTAATTTTTAACATTTGTTGATAGTTTACATTGTTTTTAAATTCAATTAAACACTTTGGTTTTATAACTTTGCAAGATGAAAGCATTTAATTTCCCCAATCAAACGAGTTTTTACAGTGGTAAAGTAAGAGATGTTTATGGCATTTCAGACAAACATTTGGTTATGATTGCGAGTGATCGTATTTCTGCTTTCGATGTTATTCTGCCCCATCCCATTCCATTTAAAGGACAAGTTTTGAATCAAATTGCAGCTTATATGCTCAATGCTTGTAAAGATATTTGTCCAAATTGGCTTTTAAGCACACCTGCACCAAATGTTAGTTTTGGTTTGAGATGCGTTCCATTTAAAATCGAATTGGTGGTTAGAGGAACATTAACTGGTCATGCTTGGCGCACCTATCAATCTGGAAAAAGAATGTTATGCGGAGCAAAATTACCAGAAGGATTAAAAGAGCATGATTTTTTTCCAACGCCAATTATCACCCCTTCTACAAAAGCCGATCAAGGTCATGATGAAGATATAAGTCCTAATGAAATTATTGCAAATGGGTTGGCTACAGCTGAAGAATGGGAAATGCTAAGTAAATATGCGCTTCAATTATTTGAGCGTGGGAAAGCCATAGCCGAAAAACAAGGTTTAATTTTAGCGGATACTAAATACGAATTTGGAAAAATTGGACATGTAATTTATTTGATGGACGAAATTCACACCCCCGATTCATCACGTTATTTTATAAAAGAAGGTTTTGACGAGAGGCAAGCTTCAGGTTTACCTCAAAAGCAATTGAGTAAAGAATTTGTACGCGAATGGTTGATTCAAAATAATTTCATGGGCAAAGAAGGACAACAAGTCCCCGAAATGTCATCATCTTGGATAAATGAAATCAGCGGAAGATATATTGAACTATATGAAAAAGTTATAGGCGAAAAGTTTGTACCGGAACCACTTACGGATGAGGAGGTGGAGGAAAGGGTGTGTAAGGGGTTTAATGGTTTAATGGTTTAATGGTTGTTCAAAAGGTTCAATGCGTTCAAAAGGTTGGCATTATTTTCCAATTATTAGCAACTTTGTTAAAAAAACTTCGTGTCTTTGAGTCTTTGTGCCTTTGTGTAAAAAAAATTCGTGTCTTTGAGCCTTCGTGCCTTCGTGTTTCAACCCCTTCGTGTCAAAAACATCACTCAAAATAGTTCATCGATTTATATCCATTTTCAACAAGCAATCGCTCTTTTTGCATTAGTTTAATATCCGATTCAACCATATCTTTTACAATGTCGTTCAAATTGTATTTACAATCCCAACCAAGTTTTTCTTTTGCCTTTGAAGGGTTTCCGATTAATAAATCTACTTCTGTTGGCCTGAAATATTTAGCATCAACACATAGGATTTCTTTGCCTATTTCAACTTGATAATCAGGATTGCTGCAAGATTTTACAAGTCCTTTTTCGTTTATGCCTTCGCCAACAAATTCAAGTTCGATGCCCAATTCCATAAATGCCATACGAACAAATTCACGAACTGGTGTAGTTTTGCCTGTTGCAATTACCCAATCTTCTGGCTGTTCGGCTTGTAATATCATCCACATAACGCGAACATAATCCTTTGCATGCCCCCAATCGCGTTGTGCATCTAAATTGCCTAAATAAAATTTATCTTGTAATCCCATCGCTATTCTAGCAGCTGCTCTTGTTATTTTTCTGGTAACAAACGTCTCTCCTCTCAATGGGGATTCATGATTAAACAAAATGCCATTACATGCAAACATGTTGTATGCTTCTCTGTAATTTACGGTTATCCAATAGGCATACATTTTTGCAACTGCATATGGGCTACGGGGGTAAAATGGTGTAGTTTCTGATTGAGGAACTTCCTGAACTTTACCATATAATTCAGATGTAGAAGCCTGATATATTTTTGTTTTCTTTTCTAATCCAAGTAAACGAACCGATTCTAAAATCCTTAAAGTGCCTAATCCATCTGCATTTCCGGTATATTCTGGAATGTCAAAAGAAACCTGCACATGACTCATTGCCGCCAAATTGTAAATTTCATCTGGCTGAATTTCTTGTATCAAACGAATTAAATTGGTACTGTCGGTCATGTCTCCATAATGAAGAATGAAACTTCTATTTTCAACGTGAGGGTCTTCGTATAAATGATCGATTCGATCTGTATTAAAAAGAGATGTACGTCTTTTTAATCCATGAACGATATATCCTTTTTTCAATAAAAAATCACTAAGATAAGCGCCATCCTGTCCTGTTACACCGGTAATTAATGCTACTTTTTGCATGGGTTTTGTATAATTAAAAAACCATTCTATCTATTCAAAAAAATGGCTTCAAACTTTGTATAAAAATAAAAATCCCTCAAAAGGATTTTATTAAAACATGAAGATATGATTTTTTTGATTTTTTAAAATAAAGATTAGAATTGGATTCTTCATGCTCGATTCTGGATGTAGGATACTTGATAACAGTATATTCCAACACCAAACAACTTTACTTCCTTCCAAATTCATCAGACACCCTTACAATATCATCTTCATCACTTAAATGCGCTGGATTAGCGTGAACCCAAATTTCTGCTACTATACCCCAATCATTTAAACCTACCAATCGATGTCTTTCTCCTGTTTTTAATTCTACCAATTCATTTAAAATCATGTTTTGGGTCTCTTTTAATTCATCTGTTTCACTTCTTACAATTCCGGCTTCGCCTTTGATTAATTTCCACAATTCAGATCTTCTGAAATGATATTGCCAACTTAGTTTTTTGTGTGGTTCTACCATCAATATTTTTGGACTAATTTTTTTGTTTTCAAAAACATTTTTATCAAGCTCTGCAAAAAAATGTTGAATAAAAACTTGAGCACTGTTTTCATTTACTACAAAAAATCCACCCCATGGTCTTGTTGTATCTACAATCTCTACTTCAATTGAAAGTTGCTTCAACATTTCTGATACCTCATTAAATAAGATTTCTTTTGATGTCATTGGATGTTTTTTTAATGCAATTTAATTTTAAATGAATGGAGTACAAATGGTTTACTGTATTTTATTTTTAGTAAAAGATTGAACGGTGTTTGGTGTTTGTTGTTTATTGTTTGGCGTTCTAACCTTTTGAACATATTGAACTTAAACCTTACAAACCTCAAAAACCTCTCAAACTTCGTTCCCGCTATTCCACCCAACTATTATTTTTAAAATCCACATCTGGCAATACTTTATCCTGATCGATGGTAACAGATTTTAATTTTTCTTTTACAGGGATTCTAACAGTAAAACTTTCGGTGTTATTCCAAATTTCAACAGGTAATTTCAATGTTCCTTTTTTACCATATTGCGTTTCATAATTAAGCACAACGGGCATTGCCATTTGCTCTAAATTTACTATGGTAACCAATGGCCCATTTATGGCATCGTTTTCTACTTTTGAAATCGCTTGGTCTAATTTGTAATTTTTTAAAAACCACGATTTCCAAAACCAACCCAGATCTTCTCCTGATGCATTATTCATTGATCTGAAAAAATCCCAAGGTGTTGGATGTTTAAATGCCCATTCATTAATGTATGTTTTAAAGGCATAATCAAATCTATCTGGACCTAACACATATTCTCTTAATAACTGTAATCCCAATGCTGGTTTGAAATACAATGCAGTTCCAATATTGTATTCCATCATCGCATCTGGTGTATTAAAAATGCTTTCACTACTTTCATGAAACAAATTATACGCAACCTCTTCGCCATTTGCTGGATAATTTTTATACTCCCCATTATTGAAATCATCATCAGCTAATGAATTGATAAACGTATTGAAACCCTCGTCCATCCAACCATATAAACGTTCGTTGCTTCCAACAATCATTGGAAACCAAGTATGTCCAAATTCGTGATCGGTTACGCCAAACAATCCAGATGTAGTAGATTCTGATGAACAAAAAACGATTCCAGGATATTCCATACCGCCCACATTGCTGGCTACATTTACGGCTACCGGATAAGGATATTCGTACCAACGTTTGCTGTAATTTTCAACACTGCCTTTTATGTATTCTGTAGATCTTCCCCAAGCTTTATCGCCTTTGCTTTCAATAGGATAAGCACTCATCGCAAAAGATTTTTTTCCTGATGGAAGGTTTATCATCGCACCGTCTAAAATAAATGCTTTCGAACTTGCCCATGATACATCTCTTGCATTGTTCAATTTGAAATGCCACGTTAACTCTTTTGTTTGTGAAGATGCATTTGAATTATTGAGTTCGTTTTCTGTTCTGATGACAATTGTGCTATTGCTATTTTTTGCTTTTTCTAATCTTGAAATTTGATCAACAGAGTATACATCTTTGGGATTTTGCAATTCTCCTCCTGCTACCACCGCATGACTTGATGGCGCCGTTATGCTAAAATCAAAATCTCCATATTCTAAATAAAATTCACTTGCGCCTAAATAAGGTTCTGTGTTCCATCCTTTAATATCATCAAACACACAAATTCTAGGATACCATTGTGCAATACAAAAGATATCTCCATTTTTTGAAGGCAAGATGCCAAAGCGGTCAGCACCATATTTTGGAATAGAATAACTGTAAGTGATTTTTATAGAAATTTGATCAGTTTTGGCTTTTAAAGGATTGCTTAATCTTACTTGCATTCTGGTATCATCAACAACATAATTTGCTAAAGTTGATTTTTGAATATTCCCATCATTTGAAATAATTTCTACTGATTTAATTTTATAGCCACCATCAAAATTAGATCTAGAATCACCGTAACGACTTCTCGAATTAGCGGGCATTCTCATTTGTCCACGACTGGTTTTATTGAATAGATTTTGATCCATTTGAAACCACAAATAAGATAAATTATGTGGACTATTATTTTTATAATTTAAAATTACCGTTCCTGAAATTTCTTTTTTTACATCATCCAAACGAACGTCGATTTTGTAATCGGCTTTGTTTTGCCAATAACTTGCTGTAGTATTTCCATTTGCAGAACGTGTAATATTATCTCCTACAGGATATTCCAGAGGTGCAAATAATTCATGTGGGTTGTAGTTATTGATATAAATTGTGTTGGATGATTGCGCAAAAATATTTGTTGATAATAAAATCATTAAAAGCGCGAAGTTGAATTTAAACATGAATTTTATTTTGTAGATAAATTATAAAATATAAATATAACCAATGCAATTTTAATTCCATGATTTTAAATATCCCAAAGCTTTCAACTTAATTTCAGGGTCATCTTCATTTGTGTTGGGTAAATTGACCAAGTGCTTTAAGATTAAAGTTGCTTTATTTGTTTGATTTAATTTGTGATAAGATTTAGCGAGTTCGAGAAAATTCAAACAAAATTTCGCATTGATTTCAGCTGCTTTTTCGAAAGCTTTGACGGCTAATTTAAAGGAGGCATTAGGCATTCCGCCAAATAACAAACGAATGGCTGTTGTTTCAATAAAATTTAAACTGCTTACTTCATAATGCCATCTGCCTAATACGTGCCAAGCTTTAAAATTATTTGGATTAATCTTTATGGCTTGTTCGGCATGTTGTTTAATTTCTTTTACGTAATCTACTTTTTCTTTTCCTGATTTAGTAAGAGCTAATCTTCCCAATACGATAGACATTGATTCATGTGCTAGATCAGAATTTGGATAGTTTTTTAATAGCATTTTCGAAAATGAAAAGGCATTGCTATATTTTTTATCTCTAATTGTAGTATTTTTTTCCCTTGCACCAATTTTGCCCAATAATTCAGCACATTTATAAAGCGCTGTTTGATTTAGGGGTTGAATCCGTTGAACTTCTAGATATTTTTCTAATGCAGAATGTTCTTTAAAAGTAGCTTCTAAAGTATGCGCTTCATTTAATAGATTTTCAATATCCTGACCATAAAGCATGTTTGAAAAAAAACAAATCAATAATGGAATGAAATACTTCATAAAATCTTTTAAATTAAATCGATAGTTACTGAAAAGATTTTTTAAAAGAAACCGCTACATTTCCTGTAAAGTTTTGAATCGGAGGATGTTTTTTTTCTATTTTGATACTGATTTCTTTTATGCGATTATCATAAACATAAATAGCATTAGAAATATTGGCAAGAAGCGTTTCTAAAAGTGGTGTTGGAATACTCATTTTATCCTGAATGATTTTATACACCATAGAATAATCAATCGTTTGATTAAGTTCATCAATGAAATCCACATTTGACAAAGCAATTTCTACGTTTACTATAAATTCATTGCCAATAATTTTTTCTTCTTCAAACAATCCATGATATGCATGAAAATGAAGATTATTTAAATAGATGGTGTACACGATTCCAATTAAAATGGTTTCCTAAATAATATTAATGTAAGCCCTTTTCGCCTAAATATCTTTCTGCATCTAAAGCCGCCATACATCCACTTCCTGCTGCAGTTACTGCCTGACGATATGTTTTATCTTGTACATCTCCAGCGGCAAAAACGCCTTCTATATTGGTTTTGCTTGTTCCTGGAATGGTGTTAATATATCCTGTTTCGTCCATGTCAATCCATCCTTTAAAAATGCCACTATTGGGTTCATGTCCGATAGCCACAAAAAAAGCACTTACTGGAACTGTTGTTAATTCTTGTGTTTGATTGTTTTTTAATCTAACGGCTTCCACTTTTTTATCGCCAATAATTTCATCAGTTTCTGAGTTCCAATAAACTTTAATGTTCTCTGTTTTTAGCACTCTTTCTTGCATCACTTTACTAGCACGCATTTGACCTTTGCGCACAATCATGTGTACGGTTGTACATAATTTTGAAAGGTATAATGCTTCTTCAGCTGCGGTATCCCCTGCTCCAACTATCGCCACTTCTTTTCCTTTAAAGAAAAATCCATCACATACAGCACATGCACTTACTCCATAACCATTTAATCTTTGCTCACTTGGTAAGCCCAACCATTTTGCAGATGCGCCGGTACTTATAATTACAGAATGTGCCTCAATCCATTTTTCTTCATCAATTTGAACCTTTAATGGATGAGTAGAAAAATCAACTGCTGTTGCAAGTCCGTATCGAATATCAGCGCCCATTCTTTTTGCTTGATTTTCAAAATGCACCATCATTTCCGGACCTTGAATTCCTTCAGGATATCCTGGATAATTTTCTACTTCTGTAGTAATGGTTAATTGTCCGCCTGGTTGAATTCCCTGATACAATACAGGGTGTAAATTTGCACGAGAAGCATAAATTGCAGCGGTATATCCTGCTGGACCAGATCCAATAATCAAACAACCCACTTGTTCATTTTTTAACATTTCCATATTTTTTTAATTAATTTATTTTACGATTTCAGTTCTGTACCATGCCGCATATCCACAAAATGAACCCAATGCTCCATTTGAAATATTTCCCAATACTTTACCTGGTTGAGTAAAAGGATTTCCAATGCTTTGATTGGCAAATTCCCAAGTATTCCAGAAATTATATGTAGCACGATCAATATTACAAAATTTCAAAGTTATGGTATCATTTTTTCTAATGAAATTACTATCTAAATTAAAACCAGCATTTCTATCTACACCTGGCTGTACTTGAATGGTATATGTAGTTCCATCAATCACTTGGTCGGTAAAAACAGAATTCGGCCCTGGTAAAAAACGTTCACTATTTTTTTTTGTAAAATATCTGCAATAATTGCCTAATCCACGAGGTTCAGTAGCATGCACAAACATTGCCCTTGAATTTGTATCTGGATTGAACGGAATTGGCTTGAAGAATAATGAATCTGGAAACCAATCTAATGAAGGTATTTTCGTAGTTGATAGATATTCTTTTCCTTCAGAAATAATTCGAAGGTTATAGTTTTTATTAAATTCTCCTATAAAAGAAGTGCCTAAATCGCTAGAGTCTATCCCATAATAATAGGTATTGATGCCTAAAAATATAGGTTGAGCATATTCTTTTAGTTTATGTGTCAGTGTGCCATTTGAAATATACACTTCCGCATTGCGTACAAATGAATTGAGGTAAATTTCTGGGGTGAGTTCGCTAAAATAAGAAGTGCTTTTTGTGAGTACTACCCTTGGCGGTAAATTGCTTTCAATTTCTGCCTCAACAACTAAAGTTGGCGCCGATTCATCTAAATTGAAATTGATGTCTTTCTCGCAAGATGTTAGAATAATCAATAAAAAAATCCAACCTAATTTTTGCATAAAACAAAATTAAATGATTATGCGCTTATTGTTGGTATTATAAAATAAAAAACCCCGAAAAAATTCGGGGTTTTGAAATATTGTTTTTAAAACTATCCTAAGTAAGCTTTTAATGCGCCACTGTAGCGTGCTTTTTGTAATCTTTTGATGGCTCTTTCTTTAATTTGACGAATACGTTCTTTGGTTAAATCGTATTTCTGTCCAATTTGTTCAATAGTAACACCATTTTCTCCATCCAAACCAAAATATGCATTTACGATTTCAGCTTCACGGGGACTTAAAGATTTTAATACACGACGGATTTCATTTTTTAATGAATCATGCATTACATCTTCATCCGTTTCGTCGGCACCTTTTAATAAATCGCCCATTGCCACATCTTCAGCTTCATGCACTGGCGCATCTAATGAAGTATGACGGGTATTGCTTTGGAAAATGTTGTTGATTTCAGTTTCACTCATTTCCAATAATTCAGCCAATTCTTCTGTAGATGGTTCTCTTTCGTGTTCTTGTTCGAAAGCCATATAAGCTTTATTTGCTTTATTGTAAGTACCAATTTTATTTTGTGGCAAACGAACCAATCTTCCTTGTTCTGCCAAAGCTTGTAAAATAGATTGACGAATCCACCAAACTGCGTAAGATATAAATTTAAAACCTTTAGTTTCATCAAAACGTTGAGCTGCTTTAATTAAACCAAGATTTCCTTCGTTTATTAAATCACTTAATGATAAACCTTGATGTTGATATTGTTTAGCTACAGAAACCACGAATCTTAAGTTTGCTTGCACTAATTTATCCAAAGCACGTTGATCACCCATTTTGATTTTTTGAGCCAAGATTGTTTCTTCTTCTGGAGTAATCATCGAAATTTTAGAGATTTCCTGAAGATATTTTTCTACGGCTTGCGAATCACGATTGGTAATCTGGGTTGCAATTTTGAGTTGTCTCATCGTTTGTTTTTAAGTTCGGAGTTTAGTAAATAATAAAACAATTTAGGAAAGAAAAAAGTTGCATGGGGAACAGAAAAAACACTTTCCACACAAATCTTAATCATTCGCCAAAGGTAATATTTGATTTTTATATTTCATAGCAATTTTCAAAATTAGAAAATGAAATTATTATAATTAATTTTTTATAATATAATGTTTAAGAATTTTGGAAGTAAAAAGGAAAAATTCAAAAGTAAAAAATCGAAAATTATCGTGTATTAAATGGGTTAATTAAACCATTTTAATGGTTGTATGGTAGATATTATTTTATAGCCCACGGTTTAAACCGTGGGTTGTAGGAATTTTAAAAGCAATTAGCATTAAACGATTTAGAAGCAATTTGATTTATTACATTTGTAGCATGACAATAGATTTACGTTCAGATACATTTACTAAACCCAGCTTGGAAATGATACAAGCCATGAGCCAAGCTCCTGTTGGTGATGATGTTTTTGGGGAAGATGAAACGGTTAATTTGCTAGAGGCTAAAATGGCGAAATTGTTTGGAAAACAGGCTGCCTTGTTTTGTCCAAGTGGTACCATGACCAACCAAATAGCCATCAAATGCCACACTCAACCTGGGTATGAAGTGATTTGTGAAAAAATGAGTCATATTTATATTTATGAAGGTGGTGGCATTGCTTCAAATAGTGGTTGTCAAGCAAGGTTAATTGAAGGTGATCGAGGGAAAATAAATGCCAGCCAAGTATTAGATGGCATTAACTCAGATGACATTCATAAACCAATTACAGGATTGGTTTCAATTGAAAACACCTGTAATCGTGGTGGCGGAAGTTGTTATCAAATGGAAGATCTAAAACAAATTCAAAAAGTTTGTATTGAAAATGAGTTGCCATTACATTTGGACGGTGCTCGAATTTGGAACGCGTTAGTTGCGCAAAAAGAAAATCCGGAAGATTATGGGGCAATATTTAACAGCATTTCTGTTTGTTTGAGTAAAGGATTGGGCGCTCCCGTAGGAAGTGTTTTAATTGGAGATGAGGCTTTTATCAAAAAGGCCAGAAGGGTTAGAAAAGTAATGGGAGGCGGGATGCGTCAAGCAGGATATTTAGCAGCTGCTGGTATTTATGCCATTGATAATAATTTCGAAAGATTGGCTATAGATCATTTTCATGCCAAGGAAATAGGTCATGCTTTTATTAAAAAGAGCTTTATTGGTAAAATGTTACCTATTGAAACCAACATGATTATTTTTGAAGTTATAGGGTCTTACAACGCCTATACCCTTACTGAGTTTTTTAAATTTCATGGCGTATTATGTATCCCCATTTCAAAAACACATATCAGAATGGTAACCCATTTGGATGTTACAGAATCAATGGTTCATCAATTAATTGAATTGATTCAAAAAATGTAAATTTTAATTTCCTAAAAAAATAAATAAAATGTTATCTAAAATCAACCCGATAAAAACTAAGGAATGGTCTATTTTACAAGATACCTACAAGCAAAAGAAAAGCATTTGTATTAAAGATCTTTTTCAAAATAATTCAACTCGATTTGAAGCATTTTCAACACAGCATCAAGATATACTGTTTGACTATTCAAAAAATAGTATTGATAAAGAGACATTATCTCAACTTATTGATTTGGCTAATGCATGTGAATTGCCCAAAGCGATATCGGCTATGTTCTCTGGAGAGAAAATTAATGAAACCGAAAACAGGGCTGTTCTTCACACGGCTTTAAGGGATTTTACTGAAGCTCCAATTTTGTTCGAAGGGAAAAATATCAAAATCGATATTAAAAAAGTGCTTGATCAGATGAAGGATTTTTGTTCATCTGTTCATGAAGGAACGTGGAAAGGTTATAATGGTAAGAAAATAAAAAACATCGTAAATATCGGAATTGGTGGAAGTGATTTGGGGCCAGTTATGGTAACAGAAGCCTTAAAACCGTATTGGGTTGAAGGCATTCAAACCTATTTTGTGAGCAATGTTGATGGTACGCATATTGCGGAAACATTGAAAAAAGTTCAAGCAGATGAAACCTTGTTTTTAATTGCGAGTAAAACATTTACCACACAAGAAACCATGACCAATGCGCATTCTGCGCGTCATTGGTTTTTGCAAAATGGCGGTACAGAATCAGATATTGCGAAACATTTTGTGGCATTAAGCACAAATGCAGAAGCCGTTGCCGTTTTTGGCATTGATACAAAAAACATGTTTGAATTTTGGGATTGGGTTGGTGGACGCTACAGTTTATGGAGTGCCATTGGTTTGTCTATTGCTTTAACCATTGGTTATACTCATTTTGAAGATTTATTAAAAGGTGCTCATGCTGCGGATGTTCATTTTAAAACAACTGCTTTTGAAAATAACATTCCAGTTTTAATGGCATTGATTGGCATCTGGAATAGAAATTTTATTGGCGCTCCTACCGAAGCCATTCTTCCTTACGACCAATATTTACATCGTTTTGCAGCATATTTCCAACAAGGGAATATGGAAAGCAATGGTAAGTATATTGATAGAAACGGCGAAAAAGTAGCATATCAAACAGGGCCTGTAATATGGGGCGAACCTGGTACAAATGGACAACATGCTTTTTATCAACTAATACATCAAGGAACACAAATTATACCATGTGATTTTATTGCAACAGCTCAATCACATAATGAAATGGGCGATCATCATCCAAAATTGTTGAGTAACTTTTTTGCCCAAACAGAAGCATTGATGAATGGTACTGAACATGAAAATCCATATCGTGTTTTTGAAGGGAACCGTCCAACCAATTCATTTCTAATAAAAAAATTAACCCCATTTACCCTTGGTCAATTAACCGCTTATTATGAGCATAAAATATTTACGCAAGGTGTCATTTGGAATATCTACAGTTTTGATCAATGGGGTGTTGAATTAGGGAAAGTTTTGGCAAATAAAATTCTACCAGAACTAGAGAGCAACGAAACGATTGAAACCCACGACAGCTCTACAAATGGGTTGATTAATGCGTATAAGAAAATGAGGTAAGAGAAAAAGGTTTAAAACGCTTCGCTGGTTTAAGAGTTTAATGGTTAGAAGCATTTTCCAGTTATTAGCATCTTTGTTTTTTAAAAAAACTTCGCGCCTTTGCGTCTTTGCACCTTTGCGCGCTTTGCGTGAAACAAAAAACTTCGCGGCAATTACAACACACCAAGAGCTTTCATCTCTTCTTGAGATACCGTTGGAGGCATTTCCCCATTTTGGATTTTTTTGACAACCAATTGAGCAACTTTTTCTGCTTTCTCTTTTGTTGTAAAACCATTCATACCTGGCATTCCTGGTATAGAATTTTGATGAATACACATACTGCCATCTTTGATAATATCATAACACCAAGTATTGTTGGGTGCAGGTATTATTTTATACGTAAGTTTTGCATTTTTGAATGATTCGCTGCTTGGAAAAGCTGGTGCCTCTTGTTTATTCTGCACATTCTTCTGTGTAGATTTTTTCTTTGATTTATTTGAAGTTTGTGCATTTACAGAAATATTACAAACTATGATTAGAATAAAAAATAAAAACTGTTTTTTCATAAACTAATTTAATAAATTAAAATTACAGGTTTAATTGAAGAAAAGCTAAAGCAAAAAAAAAGTCTTGAAAATCAAGACTTTTAAAATTTTATTTAGATTACCATTTATCTACTTCTTCTGTGCTTCCGTTATCTGCATCATTGTTATATGATTCTGTAGTTGGCGGCGCAACATCTGTTTTTTCTTCAGTTGATTCAGCAACAGGTGTTGAATTTGTTTCGTAGGTTGACTCGTTGTTGTATGAACCTGATTCATCACCTTCGTAAGGCGTATCATGGTTGAAAGCATCAAAGTCAAAATCAGGCATAAGCACTGTTTTCACATGTTCTACTGTTTCATTCAATCCTTTTAAAAACTTATTGAAATCTTCTTTGTATAAAAATATCTTATGACGATCGTAACCATCAGAATCAAAACGTTTGCGACTTTCAGTAATGGTTAAATAGAAATCACTCCCTCTTGTTTCTCTAACATCAAAGAAGTAAGTTCTTCTTTTTCCAGCTTTTACACGAATACTGTAAACGCTTTCTAATTTCTTTTCGTTGTTGTCGTAAGCCACTTTGGTTTTATTTTAATTTGAAAAAAATTTTAACAAAGATAAATTTGTTTTTGATATGACAAAATATTTTGGAAAATGATTCTATTATCTTATTGTGAATAAGTAACTTAATTTTTTAATATTATTAAAAATTGTAAAAGTCAAAATTCAAAATTCAAAAAAAGATTATAATATTTTTTCTTTTCACTTTCAACTTTTGACTTTATTTATCGCTCTGATTCAACTGAAACAAATCAAAATACATCCCTTTTTTAAGCATTAAACTTTCGTGAGTACCAGATTCGACAATTTCCCCGTCGTTAAGCATGATTATATTATTGTAATCTAAACTGGTTAGTAATCGATGTGTAATGAATATTATGGTTTTATTTACCAGTAATTCATTTAAGTTTTCTGTTATTTGAGCCGCTGTTTTCGTATCCACTGCATTTAAACTATCGTCTAAAATCAACACTTCAGGGTTCTTTATGAGCGCTCGTGCAATACAAATTCGTTGTTTTTGACCGCCACTCAGCATAATGCCACGCTCTCCTATTATGGTATCATAGCCATTTGAAAACGACAAAATATCTTCATGAACGCAAGCATTTTTAGCCGCCTGTATTATATCGGCTTCACTTGCATTAGGATTACCAAATTGAATGTTGTTTTTAATGGTATCGCTAAATAAAAAGTTATCCTGCGGAACATAACTTATAGAATGCCTTAATGAAGCCAATTTTATTTTTTTGATGGGTTGGTTATCTACCAACAAATCCCCACTATTCAAATCGTAAATCCTCAACATAATTTGTGCAAGCGTAGATTTTCCAGATCCCGTTTTGCCAATTATGGCAATGCGATTTCCTTTATTTATTTTGAAACTAATGTTCTTTAAAGCATGAATTCCTGTGTTGAGATACGTGAAATTGGCATTTATAAATACAAAATCTCCTTTTGCTTGATGTTGAATGGCATCTGCAGGATTTAAAATGGCAGGTTCAATACATAAAAAATCATTGATCCTTTTTTGAGATACAGCTGCACGTTGCGTCATACTTGCTGTCCAACCAATGGCACTAACTGGAAAAGTAAGGAGTTGAATGTACAATACAAATTCAGCAATTTTTCCAACCGAAGCGCCTTCTACCCCATTTACAACGTTAATGCAACCCATACAAATGGTAATAATGGTGCTCAATCCAATAAGCAAACCCATACTTGGGAAATAAATAGATTCTGTTTGCGCCAAACTTAAAGCTGATTTTCGGTATTCTTCGCTGTTTTTTTCAAAATAAGCAATCATGGCTTTTTCTTGAAAGAAAGATTTTATAACCCTAATTCCTGAAAAAGATTCTTGAGCGTTGCTGGTTAAATTGCTTAAATATTCCTGAATCTTTTCGCTTTTTTTATTGATGATTGCATTTACAAAATAGATGGTAATGGCTAAAAATGGCAATGGAATTAACGTATAAATGGTAAGTGTTGAATCGGATTGCCACATGAAATAAACACTGAATCCTATAACGGCAGCGAGGTTAATAAAATACATCAATGCTGGTCCTGTGTACATTCTTACCCTACTTACATCTTCAGAAATACGATTCATAAGATCACCTGTTGCATGAGATTTGTAAAATCCAATATCCAATTGTTGATACTTATTATAAATGTCATTTTTTTGATCAAACTCAATATGGCGACTCATCACAATGATGGTTTGTCGCATTAAAAACATGAAAAATCCACTCAAAATAGCGAGCATAATCAATAGTAATCCTGCAAACAAAATTTTGTTTGAATAGGTGTAGTTTTTAAAAAAAGCATCTATTTCATACAATAACGAATTTGAATGTTGATTTTGAATTACAACATTAGCATCTGCTTTTTTTTGTATGAGTTGAATAACAGAATTTACAATATAGCCAGTAATCTGTGGAGACAATAATCTGAAATAATTGGATAGAAATACAAATACAATACCCAGCAAAAAATGCCATTTATATCTATAGAAATATTTATTGAGTTGAGATAATGACTTCATTAAGTTTTAATAACTGAAAAGTTTTGTCAAAAGTATATAAACTATCATAATGAAAACAGAATAAAAATTATTGATGAAAAAATGTTTTAACATATGCATTTTTTATGATGAAAAAGAATTTACAAAATGATTATACACATTGATTTTTCTAAATCTAGATACCATTTTTGAAAAAACAATTGAACATTGAATCAACTACTCATTAATTTTTTCAAAAAAAAGATACACAACATCGAAGAGATGATTAATCAAGATAATCGAACTTTTAATTTGGAAAAATATCATGAATTGCGTGTAGAAATAAAAAAACTAAAATTGATTTTAAACATTATTGATGCATCTGGCATTCGGATTAAAAACAATAAGCATCTCTATCAATTGATGCGGCTGTTTAAACAATCAGGTAAAATAAGAGTATTGGATTTATTGAATGTGCATTTAAAATCATTTAAAACAATAAAAAAATCATCCCCATTGCAATTGGAGATAAATAATGAACTAAAAAAAGAAAAGCAACTTTTTTTTAAAATAAAAACCAACGCTATTAATTATAAAAAAATTAAAAAGCTTGTTTCGGAAAAAATCAAAAAAATACAATCAACAAAAGCTTATTCAAAAGCTTTAAAAAACAAGTTGATAAAAGACTTTAAAATCTGGGAAAAGTATAACTCGAAAAATCGGGATAAAAAACCAATACGAGTTTCAAATTTGCATCAGACAAGAATTCATTTGAAATATTGGATAAATTATTTAAAAATATTTACTCAACATATTCCCGATAACCAGTTTGTGATGATGGAAGATCTAGCATTAAAATTAGGTGAATGGCACGATCATATTGAATTTAAAAAACACCTTAATCAATTTTTAGAAAATCCAATTATTTTGAAAGGTTCAATAGATGATACATTATTGATTCTTTTGAAAAATCAAAATCAGATTGAATTGTTAGAAATGGACATCAACAAAAAAATTAAAGAGATAGATTGGGTTGACGATTAAATTAAAAAGAAAAAAGCATGCCCGCCGTGGCGGTAGAAAACGCTACTTTGTTTAATTTTTGACTTTTAACTTTTTACTTCTTTCACTGTTCAGGATATGAATTTCCTTTTTTATCATTACGTAAAGCTTTGTCATACGATAAATAACCGCCACCCATAAACAAAAAAACGATCAATAATACCAAGATTGCAATTGAAATACCCAATTCTGATTCACCCGCAAACAAACCTTTTTTTGCATTTACAAATACGATTGCTCCAATAAGTATGGGTATTTGAATAACCACAGCCATTCTGGTATATAACCCTATGATTATAAAAACCCCACAAAGCAAATTAAGCCATGGAATTATAGTTTGTAGCCAAAAATATTTTTGTAATATCAGTGATTCATGGAATACTTGAGCAATTTCAGATTTATCTTGAATAAAACGTATACCCTTAATAAAAAGCGATACGCCTAAAAAAATGCGCAAAATGGCCATCCATTTTAAACTTATGGTTCGATTTTGTTGATGCGTTAATGTAGTTGTTTTCATTTTATATTGATTTTATATCAAAACCAAATGTAAAAGTCCTGTCAAAAAAATATTCTGACCTAAATCACTACATATAAAAATAGGAATTGGATTGTTTTACCAATCCAATTAAACGTCAATTATTTTGCAGATTAATTATTCCATTAAGATTTGAAAAATCCTGATGATTTGAAAAATGCCAATCCTAAATTGCGTGCGTTTTTGATGTTGTTTTCAGGAATCGAATCCACGTCAATATGTTTGTCAATGGCTGTAGTTAAACTATCTTCTCTTAAAATATGTATCATCGGATATGGTGAACGATTGGTATAATTTGAAGGGTCGCTTTCTTCACTTCCTGCAAATAAATATTGTGGATGAAAACTAGCCACTTGAAATATGCCATTTAAATCTTCCATGATTAAAAGTTGTTCGCACAAATCTACTAAATCAAGGTATTGCTCAAAATCATCGAAGTTCTCGGGCAAAATGATTAAGCTGGTTTCTATCGATTCGTCATCATTTAACTGTGTGCAAACTTTTGAAAATTCACCGAGCACCGTATTCAAATTGGATTCAACAACCACTTCATAATGAATCGAATTTGATTTGAAAGGTTGAGCTGCAAAAGGACAAAAGTTTTGACCAATTACAATTTTTTCAATCCAGCTTTTTGTAATGTTGATGATATCTGAAGTTTCTTGCAATTTTGATTTTTTATTTGTTTAAAACAGTTCCGTTTGGCCACTAAGATCTTCTTTTGCCACTTCCCATTCCATGTCTACTGATTTTGAATAATCAATTAGTTTTGCACCAATTGCTTTTGATCCCATTACTTCTACTAAATCTGCCACTTTGAATTTTTTGGTAGAAACGAGCTGCCCTCTTCCTGTATTTACTTTTAAAATAGGGTCAGGATTTGTAGATGCGGCTTCAAGCATGTTTTCTTTTCCTTCTTTAATAAATAAAAACTTAGTATTAAGGGTAGTTGTTTCTATTTTAAATCGTTTGATATTGTATTGTAATTTTTCATGATCAAGATAAACGGCTGTAATTACTTTATCTGCATAATATTTTTCAATGAGCAATATTTTTTCTGATTCAAAACGCTGCATCAATTCTTGATCTGTTATTTCGTAATTACCATCATTGTATAATACCAAAATTCTATCTTCTGCATCAAACATACCCAAATAGGTTCCTTTTTCTTCAGTGTTTAATCTGCCAAATTTATCATCGAACCATAGTTTTTTTGCACTCAATGTTGACTTACCTGCTTCCTTAAATTTAATGGTGCGAACCGGATATTTGGTTACTTGATTTCCAATGCTACCTCGCCCTTTAATTTCCAATTCTTCAAAATAAAAATCCAGTTCTTTAATTCTTGCGGTACAGTTGGGGCTCAAAGATATTTTAACCACTTCAGCTTCACCATTGGCATTTGCAGAAAAATAATGCACTTTACTTTTTTCGGAACCTTTGGTTAAATCGTATTCTTTATCTCTTGTAACGCCGGTTACATTAAATCTTTTGGAATAACTAACCCCCGATTTTCCATCCAAATAAATCATATTATAGGTGGTGCGTTCATCATTTTTTTGGAACACAGCAACGTAAATTATGTCTTTGCCAATAAATACTTTGTCGGATACACGAACGACTTTCATTTTTCCACCTTTGGTGAAAGCAATAATGTCGTCAAGATCGCTACATTCAATAATAAATTCATCTTTTTTCAAACCGGTTCCAATAAAACCATCAGCAAAATTTGCATACAATTTAGTATTGGCAATGGCTACAGATTTTGCTTGAATGACATCAAACTGTTTAATTTCGGTTTTACGTTCTCTGCCCTTGCCATATTTTTTTAATAAATTTTCATAATAGGCAATTGTAAAATCATTTAGGTTTTCTAAGTCGTGTTTAACTTGTTTGATTTCGGCCTCTAATCCTTTAATCTGCTCATTTAATTCATCAATATCAAGTCGATAAATTCTACGTACTGGCTTTTCCGTTAGTTTTAAAATGTCTTCGCGGGTGATGGCTCTTTTTAATTTTTTCAAGAAAGGTTGAAAAGCTTTGTCGATAGCCAAGATTACTTTATCCCAGGTTTCGTGCTTTTTTTCTAGCTCTTGATAAATTTTTTCTTCAAAGAATATTTTTTCTAAAGAAGTGTAATGCCATTTTTCATGAAGCTCTGCCAATTTAATTTCGAGCTCTTGTTTGAGTAAATTCTTTGTATTTTCTGCAGATGTTTTTAATAAATCTATTACAGAAAGAAACTGTGGTTTTTTATCTACAATTACGCAAGCATTTGGCGAAATGCTCACTTCACAATCGGTAAACGCATACAAAGCGTCAATGGTAATATCTGGTGAGATACCTGGCGCTAATTCTATAATGATTTCGATATCTGCTGCAGTATGATCAAGTACTTTTTTAATTT
>CALQKL020000009.1 GCA_943331145.2 Chitinophaga pinensis | reverse complement strand
TACATTGCTGAAGGTGCAATGGCATTTTTAAAAGCAGAATGGAAAGTATTGGGTTATTTCGTGGCTATTGTTTCTATTTTATTGGCTGTTATGGCTCAAGCAAATAAGAATTCTCATTGGAGTATTGCAGTAGCTTTTATCATTGGCGCGGTGTTGAGTGCACTAGCTGGATATATTGGAATGAGGGCTGCAACTAAAGCGAATGTTAGAACTGCTGAAGCTGCAAGAACAAGTTTAAGCAAAGCATTAAATGTATCTTTTACCGGTGGAGCCGTTATGGGTGTTGGTGTTGCGGGTTTGGCCGTTTTGGGGTTGGGGGGATTGTATATTGTATTAAAACAATTTTTTGCACCTGGATCTTCAATCGATTCAGAAGAAATGGTAAAAACAATTGAAGTTTTAACTGGATTTTCATTAGGTGCTGAATCAATTGCGCTTTTTGCAAGAGTTGGTGGTGGTATTTATACTAAAGCTGCGGATGTGGGTGCGGATTTAGTGGGTAAAGTAGAAGCAGGAATTCCTGAAGATGATCCAAGAAACCCGGCTACTATTGCTGATAATGTTGGTGATAACGTAGGAGATGTGGCTGGTATGGGTGCTGATTTATTTGGATCTTACGTAGCAACAGTGCTTGCAACTATTGTGCTCGGACAACAAACTACTATAGTAAATGGAACCGATCAATTAAATGGCTTCTCTCCTATCATTTTACCAATGTTGATTGCAGGTGTAGGTATTTTATTTTCAATTGTAGGAACATTATTTGTACGCATTAGCGATTCAGCTGGAATTAATACAGCGACTGTTCAAAAAGCCTTAAATATGGGCAATTGGGGCTCGATGGTATTAACTGCAATAGCAGCTGGCTTATTGGTAAATTGGTTATTGCCAGAGCAAATGGAATTACGTGGAGTAGCATTTACAAAATGGGGTGTTATGGGCGCAATCGCTGTTGGATTGGCCGTTGGAGCTTTAATGAGTATCATCACAGAATATTATACAGCAATGGGCAAAAGACCAGTGCTTTCAATAATCAGACAATCATCAACTGGTCATGCAACAAACGTAATTGGTGGTTTGGCAGTTGGTATGGAATCTACATTTTTACCTATTTTAGTTTTAGCAGGTGGAATTTGGGGTTCTTATGCATGTGCTGGATTATATGGTGTAGCAATTGCTGCAGCTGGTATGATGGCAACAACTGCCATGCAATTGGCTATTGATGCATTTGGACCGATTGCTGACAATGCAGGAGGAATTGCTGAAATGAGTGAATTACCAGCAGATGTTCGTGAAAAAACAGACGTATTGGATGCTGTAGGAAATACAACTGCTGCATCTGGGAAAGGTTTTGCCATTGCCTCAGCTGCATTAACTGCCCTAGCTTTATTTGCTGCTTATGTGGGCATTTTTGATGGCAAAAACGGAAACTTCAAAATGGACGGCATTGATATTTATAAAGCACCTGTTTTGGCTTGCTTATTTGTAGGTGGAATGATTCCTTTCATTTTCTCTTCGTTGGCAATCAGAGCTGTTGGAGATGCTGCAATGGCAATGGTTGAAGAAGTTCGTCGTCAATTTAGAACCATTCCAGGAATTATGGAAGGAACTGGAAAACCAGAGTATGATAAGTGTGTTGCCATTTCTACTGAAGCTTCTATCAAAAAAATGATGCTTCCTGGTGCAATTGCCATTATATCACCTTTGATTATCGGATTTTTAGCAGGACCTGAAGCATTGGGTGGATTTTTAGCAGGTGCAACAGTTAGTGGCGTTTTAATGGGAATGTTCCAAAACAATGCCGGTGGTGCTTGGGATAATGCAAAGAAATCATTTGAAAAAGGTGTTGAAATCAATGGTGAAATGTTTTACAAAAAATCAGAACCACACAAAGCATCTGTAACTGGTGATACTGTAGGTGATCCATTTAAAGATACTTCAGGACCATCAATGAACATCTTGATCAAATTAATGAGTATTGTTTCTTTGGTTATAGCTCCTTCTCTTGCAAAAATGAGTTGGTGCGATAGTAGTAGCGAGTGTTGCAAAGAACAAACAACACAAACGAATGTTATCATCAAAAAAAACAATCAAGGTTCAACGCTCAATAACACAAATACAGTTGTCTTACCCGTAGCGAAAAAATAAATAACGCTTTATAAAAATAAAATCAAAAAAAGGAATCATTTTAAAATGGTTCCTTTTTTTTAGTATCAATAAAGTTTCAAATTGACACAGATATCATATACATGGATTTTTGAAAGAAAAAAACACCGAACCAAATTTTAGACACTTGGTTGGGAAATAAAAATCCAATATGAAATCTAGATGCTGGAATATTTTTATGTATTTGAAGCCAGTTGTTATTAAGGAAACCCAGTTAATAAATTGGAACGGTAATTTTAATTCAATAATGAAAAAACTACCAAACGTTTCTTGGACAAGTATCTCCATATTTATTACCCAAAACAAAACCAATTATAAGCTCGTGGGTATTTCCTGTGTAATTCTTCAATCTATTTGTAGTTGCCAATTCGTATGAATAACTAGCATTGATTGAATTTGAGATATTGAATCCCAAAAATGCTGCGTAACCTGAAATTAAATTAGAGGCACGATAGCTTCCTCCAACCCAAACAAAATCTTGATATTGAAGTTTCGCATTAACATGAAGCCCGGATAATTGCGGCTCCCAATATTGATACATGAATGATGGCAACAAAGAAAAATTATCGTCTAAAGTAAATCGATATCCTGCAGTTGCGAAATAATTTGGTGTGAAATAATTACCGTACTTTAAGCTAGAAACAAAGCTATTTTTTCCAGGAATAATATTTAGCACAGAAGCTCCAACATAATATTTAGAGCCATATAACCAAAGTCCTGCCCCAAGTTCAGGCTTTATTTTTCGAAGTTCATTACTGGCATAACCAATTGCAGGATCGTTGGGGTCTAAATTTCCAAAATAAACCTTTGACCTATCCAAATTGATGCTTGAAACACCAATACTAATACCCGCAGCTAATGTTGTTTTTATGGACAATGGTATGTGATACGCATAAGAACCAGAAATGGTCCAACGATTGATGTAACCTGCTTTATCATTTACAATTGACATACCTACCCCATGATGCGCTGGTGCGGCTTCATAACTTTTCCAATAATCTTCTCCTCGTGGATTTACACCTTGCATTTTAAATGATGTTGCTGAAGTCAAATCATCTTTTTTACCAATTGGCGCATGTAAGGTAAAATAAGAAGTAACTGGAGCACCTACTATTCCTGTCCACTGATTCCTAAAACTAGATTTAATGTCTACGTAGTTTTCAATTCCAGAAATTGCAGGATTTAAAATATAGTTATTGAGTACATATTGTGTATAATTTGGCTTTGCTTGTCCAAATGAAGAAACACAAATCAAAACAAAAATATTCAATGATAAAATAAACTTCATTTTCGATGCTTTTCTGTTTTTACAGATTTTTAATTTATTCAAGAATATCATTTTATTTGATAATGGTTATAAAACCGGTTACTGGTTTTCTACCACTTTCTGGTTCAATAATATAATAATAAGTATCTAAAGGCAATGCGACTCCCGATTTAGTTCCATCCCAAGGTTTTAAATAACCTTTTGATTCAAAAACCAATTTACCAGTTCTTGTAAATACCTGAATTTTTGCATTAGGATAGAATTTCAAATAATCAATTTCCCACTTATCATTTATTCCATCGTTATTTGGTGAAAAAGTGTTGGGTATAATAGGAGTTTTTAAAATCTTCACTTTCATTTGATCTATTGAAGGACAACCACCCTCACCTGTAACCGTTAACGTGTACATCATATCTTCTAAAGGCGTACATAATGGATTCAATAAATGGTCGTTATTCAAATATTGATTACTTGTCCATAAATACTGTAATTGATTACCTGAAGCAGTTGCTTGAAGCGGCATTGTTGCGCCTTCTAATATCAATAAATCGGGACCTGCAGAAATAACTGGATAAGCGTATACATTAAACGAATTATTGATGGTATCACTATTACAACCAAAACTATTTACAATGTATAATGAAGGTGAAAAAACGCCAACATTGGTATATGTATGTATTGGAGAGGTTTGAATTGATGAATTGCCATCGTCAAAAGACCAATGCCATTGAATTGTAGTGCCATCCTTAGGGTCACTTGCATCTATGAAACGAACATTATCACCTATACAAACAGAAGGTTTTGAAAAATTAAAATTCGCTTTTGGTTGAGGATGAATTGTATTTACCCTAATTGTGCTATCATCTTTACAGCCATTAATAGAAACTACATTTAAAGTAACATTGTAAGGCCCTGTAGTCGTAAAAATATGATTGGGGTTAATTGCAGTTGATGTGTTTTGAACACCCGAAGCCGGATCTCCAAAATTCCAAGTGTAGCTTAATGTTGATACTGTTCCATCTGGAATGGTCGAAGTATTGTTAAACCGTACAAGGGCATTAGGCAAACAAGCTGTATCTGAAAATTTGAATTTTGCCAATGGTTCGGGATGAATATCAACTTCAATTACTTTGGTTTTACTATTACATCCATCATCTGTTGTTACAAATAAAATTACATTGTAAATACCCGGATTGGTAAACACATGGTTAAAAGGCGAGTTGGTATTTCTAACCAATATTGGTGTTCCATCTCCAAAATTCCAAGTCCATGTGGTTAAATTTCCAACTGGTGCAATTGATGAATCCGTAAATAAAACTTGCTTTTTTTCACATGTTGGTAATGAATACCCATAATTGGCAGTAGGCGGTTGTAATATTTTAATAGGTTGATCAGCCGAATCAGCGCAACCTGCAGCAGTTGAAGAAAACACGTAATGCAAATTAAATGTTCCTGATACACTTAGTTCAGGATTATATACACCTGCACTTGTAATTCCTTGTCCAGTAAAAACAAAAGTACCCGGAACACCCCCGATTTCTGAGGCTTGAGTAATTTGGAAAGGTAAAATATGCTGACAAGTATCTGGTATGATGTTGAATCGTACTTTCGGAGCAGCATTCATGGTGATGGTCTGCGTAAAATCATCAACACAGGTTTCACCAGAATAAGCCCTAAACCTTATGGTATATGTTTTTGTAAGCGGGGTTTGGAAGTTTGGATACAAATGTTTGTATATTTTTCCATTGTATGGCAACTGATCTGTTTCAAATGTTGTCGGCGCTCCCAATGCATCCCAATAAATATCAACTTTTACAACAGAACCAACATTTACGGTTGACAAATCTTTTATTGCAACAGAGTCGTTAGCACATAATCTTGTTGGGTTCAAAACTTGCAACCCTGCAACAGGAATATCTCCATTTACAAAAAACGATTGAATTGTAGTATCCTTACATCCTTGATTGCTTGTTACTATAAATGTTACATTTTTTGTACCAATTGTAGCATAACTATGTCTTGGATTTTGAAGTGTAGACGTATTTGCAGCACCACTTTGTGGGTGATCAAAATTCCAGTTCCAACTTACAATTGTTCCACCAACAACATGCGATGTATCTGTAAATTGAGCATAGGTATCAGACAAACAAACTTCAGGATCGATGAAGCCTGCAACAGGAATGGCATGGATATAAATAGTGGTATCACGTAAAATACTTACACAACCTTTATCAGTGGTTACAGTTAATGAAATGGTATTGTTTCCAATGTTGTTGAATGTATGATTGAATGCATTTGGATTTGAAAAAGAATAAAGTGTTCCATCTCCCATGTTCCAACTCCAATTGGTAATGTTGCCTGCATTTGCTACTGATGTACTTCTGAATGAAATTAAACGAGTAGTACAAAAAGGACCAGTTGAGGTAAATGAAGCTGTTGGTAATGGATTAATTATAACCGTTTGTACCATGGTATCACTGTAACAACCTACATCTAATTGAACCCAATGTTTGATCGTTTTGGTTCCTGGTGTAGCATAAGTATGACTAATGGTTTGCCCGTTTCCAATGGCAGAGCCGTCGCCAAAATCCCAAAACCATGTTGAAATTGTCCTTCCATTTCCGGTACTTGTACTTACAAAATTCGTAGGCGTATTATAACAATTTTCGGGTAACGTTGTAAAGCTTGCAATTGCCTGAGCATATACATTACTAAACGAAATTGTGGTGTCATCTACACAACCATTAACTGAAGTTGTTATTAAATGAACACTATATGATCCAGGACTTGAGTAATAATGTGTTGGTGCTGCGTTCCTAACGGTATCATAAATCCCAGATGCTGGATTACCAAAGGTCCAAACTGTTGATAAAGAACTCGGTGTATTATCTGAAATTGTAGATAGATTAATAAATCTTGCTGAATCATACGGCAAACAAACGGAAGCAGGAACAGAAAAACTAGCTAAAGGATAAGCGCCAATATTTATCGGATTTAAAAATGTATTACTAACACATCCACTATTTGAAACAACGTATAATTGTGGCGTAACTGGGCCTAAGTTTGCATATAGATGTTGCGCATTCCCATTTGCTGGCAATGTTATGGTTTGTGTATTTCCATCTCCATAAGTCCAATGCCATTCTTTAATATTCCCAGGGGAAACTATAGTTGAAGTATTGGTTAGATCTACAGTTGTATTAATACAAGTTGGTGATGTAATTGAAAAAGAAGCTGTTGGTACATTGGTTACTGTTATGGTATCACGTGTGGTATCGCTGAAACATCCCACGTTACTAATCATACAAAATTTCACGATATACGTTCCAGCATTGGCATATTTATGTTTTGGATGCCTGACACTATCAGTTGTTCCGTCTCCATAATCCCAGAAATATTTATATGGATATGTGCCAGCAAGATATGTTGTAGTATCTCTAAATCTAACCGTATCAGTAACACAACCGTTGTTAGACCAATAAATTTGAGCAACTGGAGGATCGTATACAGCAAGATAAAAATCCCTATCGAGGCTACTTCCACAGCCTTCAACTGATTGTGTACCTGCTGTTATTGAAATTAAATAACCTGGAGAAGTATTAGAAGGATTGAATGTATATAAAATAGGCAACTTATAACGCCAAACTCTTTTATTCCCGATTAAGTAAGTGGTGTCTGCCACAGGACTATTCATTACTTGATTGGCATTGGGCGATTGATTGGGATTGGCATTAAAATTCCAATTTAAATAAGTAGGTTCAAATGGAAATGTAACGGTTAAATAAACCGGTGAACCAGTACAAGCAACTGGATCTGTGGTAATGCTATACGGATTTACTGGTGCTAGGAAATTATATAAATCTTTGATGTTCGTACCTGCATTATAACCATAAGATTCAGCAGAACCATAACCATAAGCAATGGCGTTAAATCCTGAATCAGACTCAATGCTATGAACACCCGAAGCTGATAAACGACTACTTAAATACGAAAAATTGGCATCTTGAGGATGTATGGTAAAAGAAGCTGGGCTAACATTTACGCCATCTAATTTGAAAGAACTAATTGCTGTTCCAGCATTTGGGATAACTACGTTATAATAATGCTGAGTGATTGCTGCAAATGGAGTGGCATTCCACAATACTTTTGCAATATTTTGTTCTACAGAACTTAAATAAATTACTTCAGGATCTCCGGGGTAAGTACCTGTTGGAGTTGGGTTTCCACACTCCCCTTGTGAAGCAATATATTGAGCAACAGTAATTGGGTCGTCGGATTCGATTTTTTGAGGTACTGATGTAAGTGGTAAATCGTAATAAAAATTATTAATTAATGTTGCAGTACTTAAAGCCGCTCCATTTACTCTAACTGGAGTTGCTGGGTTGGTCACACAAATTCTGAAAAAGTTATTGACCAAACTACTGGTTGGGACCGTTAAAAACTTTTTGCCCCATGCATCTTTTGGAAATGCCTGAACCATATAGTTATCGGAAGAAGAGCTGCTTCCATCACAACTAATATACATTTTTCCTGAGCCAGAAAAAACAGCTATTCTTTTACAAGCTCCGTTACCTGAAGCAATACTTTTTATTTTCGATCCTGTTAAATCAACGCCTGAATAAGATCCCCCGCCTCCACCACCTGTTGTACCTGTAAACTGTCCCATTACATTGAACACTTGCCCCTGAGTCATATTAATCGTATAGGTTGTATTGGCAGTCATGTTGATGGTGTTCGCACTTGGCGTAATTTCAACAGTGGTTGTTCCAGTATCAGTAGCAATCACATAAAACCAAGCATTGGAATTATTTTCATTTGAACGAGCGGTATAATTAATGGAATAATATTCTTTTCCTAATGTAGTTACTGGAAATAAAATGGTAGCTCCAGAAACAGAACCATCATAAATATGCGCGTATGCTACTACAGGCTTATCTGCAACGATGTGTATTCCTTTATCTTCAGGAGAAGTTGACTCAGCTGTTAATCTTGCATCTTGAGGAATTGCTTTTGGAATAACAGCAGAGGTTAATACGGTAGGTGTAGCTGGACTTGTAAGGGTTTGTGAGTATCCTAAACTTGGAATTGAAATGGTAATCGTGGTCACTTCATCTGTAGCAAAATAAAGCACCATATTTTGTGCATTTATGTTTGAACCACCACCATTAGACTGAGCCATACGCACGTGAAAACCGTAAGCTACCCAAAATTCTTTCCCTTTGTTTGAAAAGTTTTGAGCGTATGAAAACAGTACAGAAAAAATTAAAATAAATGCTATTAGTGGTTTTCTCATTTTTAAGCTTTTGGAAAGTTTGGCAATATACGATTTAATCGTTTTTTGGCAATTTTTGAAAATTAAAAATTCTAATATTTTAACAAATGACGAAATGGGATAATGAACTGCTAAATTTTCAATGGCTTATTTAAAATTAATGCAATAAAACCCTCCATAAATACAAAACCTAAATTCAGAAAAGTCAAAAATTGTTTACCCTTTTTTAGTCTTAACTTATTATTCTTTCAACGACATTTTAGACAAAAAAAGCAATTAACCTTCAACTACACATCGAACCCATTTTTTCAAACATTGAAATCTTTATATAGACGCAACTTTAAATAATTCCGTTGCCTACAAAAAAGGTATTCTAATGATTATTATTTAAAAAAAATGTGCAGTTGTAAACAGTTTTAAACCAGATTGATTTTGCAAAATGCCGATGACTTTACATTTCGAAAAAAATCATTTGACCAATTCTGATAAACTATTACAATTCGATTGGAGATAAGATGTAAAAATTGCTTTAAAACCTTTGATGTTAATAATAAAAACTAGAATGAAGTAAATAGAAGAAATTATTTAATCATTTTAAATACATATGGAGTTTCATTATTTTCTACGAATAACTTCAAGAAATAGCCACCTTTAGGCAAGTTGGCATTTATGTTGATTGTTATATTTTGAGCTCCATTTTGAAATTTCACATGATTAGTCTGCAAAAGCCTTCCGGATTCATCTACTATGATGTAACTAAATTTGCCCTTACAAACAGACTCAACGAAAAATGTAATCTGATTATTTGAAATAACATTCGTTGGGATGGTAATGTCAAAATCTTTAATCTTGCTTGCAATTTTTATCGAATTACTAAATTCAGAACTTCCGTCAATATTTACAACTTTTATTCTGTAAAAATTAGTGTTGCTTACAAACGCTTTATCTAAAAATTCGAAATCTGTTTGATGTTGATTATTAGTATTTAATGATATTGTTGAAATGGAAGCAAACTCGGTTCCGTTTGTGCTTTTCTGAACCTCATATTGCTTTATGAAACTTGGGTTATACACTTTAAAAAGCAATTTATTGGTTTTACTGTTGATGTTATAACCCGTTAATTCTATTTTATCCAATGGCAAAATAGCAATAGACTTCATCAACATGTAAAAACGATTTGAAGCATAAGACAATGGATTGTTATTTACCATAAAATTAATCGTTAAAGAATCCATCCAATTTAATGGATATTGAATATTGGTATAACGATCAACCATAATCGGAGTTATTGTGCTTACTGTATCAGCATGGGTATTGATTTTTAATTGATAAGATTGAGTCCTTAAATTGTTCAATTGATATTGTAAAGTATCAAAAGGATTAAAAGATTGTCTTGCTTCAATAGCCAGTAATTTACCTTCCGAAATAATGCCAAAATTCTCACTGCTGTTTTTTAATTTCAATACGTCTTCTTTATTGTAACTATTGTTATAAGATGCATTGAGCACCAACATATTGCCATCTGCCAAATAATTTCCTGTATTGTTTACCCCATATAATTTAGTAGAAATAAAATTTAAATTATTGGCTTCATTATTTTCCCTGAGTTGCATTTTACTTCCTGCAATTTTACATGATTCAGCAAAACTAATATTACCACCGGATCCGGCACCTGGAGCATGCATAAAAAACGCTTGTCCAGATTGAATGGATATTACCGATTCGTTTCCACTGTAATTTGAGGTTCCTCCAGGTATTGGCAAATAACCATTCGTGCTGCTGATGGATTGATAACCTCCTTGAATATTCAAACCGGATAACAATGGATCCCAAACATAAAATGTATTATCTATGTTTCCAGATTTAATTATTGTCCTAAAATCGATGGCAGATGCGTATGGATTTCCGATGCATTCAAAACGATTTGCGCCAATAGTTGTAACTGGTGGCAGTTCGCCAGGATTTGCAGAATATAAATTCCCAGTTGTTCTTAAAACTGTAGGATTAGCTTGTGCATTATATGTTATAACTGATCTATCCCCCCTTACATAAACAAAATAACCTTTTGAATTTTGAATTGGAACATAAGTTGAAGCAACACCAATAAAACTACTATCACTCGAACGATATGTTTTTATTGTTCCTCCATTAATTGTATAAGCATCAAAGCCAAGCGAAAGTGCATTAGACAAACCACTTGTTAACATAGTACCATAACCTGTATTACGGGATTGATTGGCAGAAGTTGCAGAATCCTGCCAACTTTGATTTATGGTTTGTGTGCCAAATGTAGGAATAGCAAGCAATTGCCATGATTTAACATGCGATATTCCTGTCGGAATAAATCTTTCAACAGTAACATTTCCTACAATTTTTTTGCCTGTTAAATCCTCAACCCAAGCGGTTTCATATAATGTAGATTTAAGTGTTAGGAAATTATTTGTTGTTAGATTTAATCCATCAGTTGAAAACTTTAATGAACGATAGATGTCTATTTTACCAGCTAATACCACACCGTTAATGCTTGAGTTTGCAATTTGTAAATTGAGTACTTTATTCCAAACAAAAATATTTTCTGGAATGGTTTGTAAAGCATCACCTTTCATTGAAATGGTAGATTTTGACGCATCGATTGTGCCACCATTTTTAGATAAAGTACCATAAATTTCCAATGTTTGTAAAGTATCTAAATTCAACAATATTTCATTTGAAACACTTGTTAGTGATAAATTTCTCAATTTTATCAAATTCAAACCTGAAGGAACGTATATCGAACTGCGGCTCAAATTTACATCTGTGTTTTCATTAGGAATTACATTGGCCTCCCAATTTCTTGGATTATCCCATGAAGATGAAATTCGTCCAACCCAATTGGCTGTATTTTCAATTACAAATTCATCGCATCCCATATCTGGCCTAATTAAATTTCTTGAAGCTGAATCAATATCATAATAAAGCCCGGCTAATGGTGAACCAAGATTATTCAATGAATTATTATTGTTGTTTAAATGCAAATCAGATCCAGAAACAAAAGAAGGTGCAATATTAACCGAATTAAAGTCTTTTGATGTAGCTGTTTTCCATGCTGACAAGGTATTATAAGAAACATTTCCATTAAAATTGTAGCCAAATAATTTCAAACCATAACCAGCGGGATTTACAACATAATTATTATAATTCAGTCCATCAAATTGTAAACTCCCACGAGAAGTTAAAATACATGCAGCTCCAAATCCTGTAGAACCAATTAGTCCAAGATTATTCACTAAAATATTATTGATAATTTCCGCTTTGCTTGTTCCTTTTAATCGAATACATGAAGAAACAGCATTGGTTTTATTAAGTGTATTGGCGAATCCACCTACACCACCTAAAAAAATAGAATTATGATATAATTTTATACCCGTTTGATCCGTTGGGAAATTATCAATCATAATACCCGTTGGGTTATCAATACTCCCAGAAGTAAAATCAGATCCATCGCCAGAAAGATTTGCAATCATGTTGTTATGCATTGTTATGTTTGCATTCGCATATCCTGTTGCAATATTTATACCATGAGCACCAAATCCATTTGTACCTGTATAATTTAAATTGTAAATCTTGTTGTTTGAAACTACAGTGTTTCTAACCGTATCTGAAAGATGAATACCTATATCTGTGGCATCGTCACTATTGTAAAAATTACCTATTTGATTGGCATCAATATTTGCGCCATCAACTCCTTTTAAAAATACGCCTACTTTTCGTAAAGCATTTGCACCTGTACTATTTAATTCATTATTTTTTATTGAAAGTCCATTTCCATTTCCTGCAGTAATTTTAGCATTGGCATAAATTCCATATAAAGACCTTTGAATAAGATTATTTTCAATTTTTATGTTGGTAAAATACCCCGGATTTGAAATAATTGTAGCATCAGAAACGTTAATTACACTTTTATCATTCCCATTGGTTAGCGTACAATTTTTTATCGTGCAATTGTTTACCGAAAAAGTTCCTTCAGATCCAAACAATATAACCCTTGGCTGTATAAAACTTTCGTTTGTTATTGACAAATTTCTACTATTTGTGTTATTATTTGACCCATTTATATATATAAATCTTCCCGTTATTTTAATGATAGGCTTTTCATTAACATTTCCTATAATACGCACAATATTATTTATCTGTGGTTTTATGGTTAGTGTATTTTCTGAGGATGCATTTGAATTATTTATAAAAACAATTGGAAAAATTTCTGCATTGCTATATACTGAATCAATTAAAATAAATTCAACATTACCAGATAAACAAGAAATATTATATTGATTTGAAGCGGCTGTTAGTGTAGGAAAATAGCCAGAAGCTCCTACTGTATATGTTCCTGATAAAGTGTTAACACATTGAGCAAAAATAAAATCGGTCTTTATTAGAAAGCAAAACAAAAAATAAAAAACATATCTACTCCGTAATTGAAATTGATGCGCAATTGATGTCAATTTTTTATGAAGAAAAAATGTTTTCATTTTTATAAATTACCAAACAGAAAATATTTTCATGTTCGGGTGGAAAGCAAATACAAAATTTGATGAGTAGGTACTTTATAGGAGATTGGAATAAAAAAAATTAAATTATAATATTAATGACAATGATTATAATTTCAATACATTCATTTTTACGTTTAATTTATTATCAAATATAAGACAACTTAATAGGAATTAAGTGATTTAAAACATCGTTTCTACTGATGTTTATTGAAATGAGCATGATTTTTTTACAAAAAAAAGAGGTAATCATTTCTGATTAACCTCTTTAACAAATTCACCATTTGATGAAAATGTATTTTGTGTTAGCAACGGCGATGATAAACATCAATAAATCAAATTGATTTTTTGATGTAACCAGATAGCCTCCGTTTAAATCCCCAATTTGCACGTTGATTTGGGGTACGGATTAAAAACGATTTAGGGTACGATAGGTGTAATTCTAAAACGAAAAAGGAAGAGAATTATTGTGTTTATTGCAAGTAAAATAGAACTTATCAAAAAAGACATTGGTCATAATCGTTGAATTTATACTACTAGAGAAAGAAACAAGTGGAAACCGATTCAATAAAAAGCCCGTTTTATTTCCTTAACCAACTAAATAATCTTATCCTAACTTTTTAATAAAGACCAAAAGAATTTATCTTATTCATCCTTTGTGAAAAACAAAAAAATATTTCTGTTGAATAATAGAAAATAAAAAAATAAGTTACTAATTTCACCGAAATAATTACTCTTATGAAAATTTTCGTTGCTGGCTTACCTTATGATTTAGATGATGCTGAATTAGAAGAAATATTTGAAAAATTTGGCGAAGTTGTTTCTGCCAAAGTCGCTTTGGATAAAGAAACAGGCAAAAGCAAGGGTTTCGCATTTATTGAAATGAAAAACAGAGAAGATGGCTTAGAAGCTGTTGAACACTTGAATGATATTTCTCTAGGAAAAAAACCTCTTGTTGTAAAAGAAGCAGAAGAAAGAAGTGCTCCTCCTAGAAATAATGGTGGCTTCAACAGACCTGGTGGCTTAGACAACAGAAGGAGATAATTGAATTTACCCTCCCCATTTTATACTTTTCTATCTTTTTAATTTTGATTGAACGTTTGTGTGTGTGCACAATCTATTGCTTTATACTTTCCACATCGGGATATCTGTTTTAGTTTTACATTTATCTTTTTACTTTTCACTTTTTATTTGTTCCTCCCATAAATATCATCCCGTAATTGTAAAACCCCATCATCATCTACCCATGCTGTTAAGTAACTAATATACACCGGTATTGGCGCCTTTACTTCTATTCTTTTTTCCATATTCTCTATGATGGCATTTTCCAGTTTTGCACTATCCCATCTTTTATCATGCTGCATTAAATACAGTGCTAACTTTTTTGCATCATTTAATCTTATGCAACCATGACTAAACATGCGCACTCTTTTTTCGAATAAACTTTTAATTGGAGTATCATGCATAAAAACAGCGTATTGATTGGGTATGATAAACTTAATTCTTCCCAATGAATTCGTTGGACCAGGACGTTGACGAATAATACCATTACTCCATTCCATGTTGTGTTTATTTAAATAATTGGGATTCTTTTTCAATAAAGGCAAAATTTCTTTTTGTTCGATACTTTTGGGTACATTCCAATAAGGACAAACGACTAATGAATTTAGCACTGTATTAAAGGTTGGCGTTTGATTTTTATACTTTCCAACTATTACTTTCATTTCAATTTGAGGAATATTATTTTTAAATACCTGCAAATTGAAAGCAGGAATGTTAACATAAATAAAATCTCCAACGCCAATGTCGGCCAATTTTGAAATCGTTTTAATGCTTGCCTCAATTTGCTTTATAACATAATCAACACTATTATTTATGCTCAAAATCAATGAATTGTTTATGATGCCATTTTGATCTATTCCCATCCTTTTTTGAAAATTAATTACACCTAGTTTTAAACCTTCATTAAAATAAATATTGGTATCTATCCCTACATAATCTCCCATTTTTTTAAGATTTTTTTTTATGCGAATGATTGCAATTGAGCTATCTCCTAATTGAAGTTTGTTCTTAATTTTGGGGATGGTTGTCCAATTTTTTTCTGCCTCAATTTTTAAATAGTACAACTTTACTTGCTGTAATTTCATTTCCATTTTTTGAAAATAATTGGAATCTGTGTTTGGCGTTTTAAAACTCGAGATCGAAATTAGAATATGTTTATTTAACTGTTGAACTGGATTGGATTTTGAAAAAGCGTTTTTTGAAAACCAAAATGAGCAAAAAATAATCATCAAAAAAAATAATGTTGGCTTTCTATGTAGTGAAATAATCATAATTGATTTTATACTCAAATTAATACCAATTTAATCGCATAAATATGATTAAGATTAGTTTATAAAAAAGCAAAAACCCAAAACTTGATTACAGTTTGGGGCTAATGCAACAATTAAGAAAACACACAAAATTTAAATTAGTTCTTGGTCATGAAGGTAGATTGGTTATACATTTCAGCTGTATTGGTCATTTTTTTTGAAGGGTCAACACCAACGGTTTCTTTATGGTAATAATTCAATGCTTCCTCATTATCTTCAATCATTTTTTTGAATAACTCTGGCGTATATGCATAAATTTTGCTGTCGTTTTCTGATTGTAAAAAGAATTCATCTATTGCAAATCTTCCATTAAAATATTTCTTACAATAAACATTAAGTTTACCTTTTACAACTCTTTTAGCAAATCCAGGAAGTGCATCAACCGCTACAGCACTTTTATGTCCATTCATGATATATTTTTGTGAGACGGCATAATGATCTGATATTTGATATGCTTCTATTTCACTTGGTCTTATTTTTATGCTTGCATTCGCTAATAAATGTGGCGCAGTGAAAATACCTTTAATCATTTCTAACTTGTTGTAATAAACCGTTCGACCATTTTTTAATTTTACAAATGAAGAACGATTTGATAATTTTGAAGCGTTAGAAGGATTTGTTATATAAACACAACCAAACTTAGAACAAGAACTGTTTAATACGGTTAAGAAAACTAAACCAACAATTGCATTTAATATATTTTTCATACTATTAGGATTTTTTTATTTAAACGAATCAAAGGAATAAATATTGTAAACCCTGATATTTTTTTGAACAAAAAAGTATTTCATCATTGCGAGAAACAGAATGAGAGCGAATAAAAAAGCCCCGAAAAATTCGAGGCTTTTTTGATATGGTTCCAGTTTGTGTTTACATCTTTACATTTCACTAGGATTTGGAAACCATAGATCTTTTCAATGGATAAAATGGATAAGGTTTGGGTACGGATAAAAACGAACTTTTGTGTTTTACACATCTATAATACGAAGTTTCGAAAGCTTTATTATGTGGGAAGTCAACTATTTTTTAAATTAAGTAGAAAAACATTTTTCACTACGTAAATGCACGTAGTACAATTTCTATTTGTACATTAATCGTGATTATAATCAACATAAGTCATAATGCATATTAGATATAGCATACGTTTTCTCTGTTGAAATAAAATGAGATTTCTTTCCCAACATAATTTGCACCAGAGTCATTGCAAATCATATGAAAAGTAGTATCAAAAGACAATACCTGGAGTATGCTATAGTTCCCTTTAAATACAATCTTTGTTATTGTACCAACTATGGTATTTTCTAGATTCTTTTCTGCGATGGTTAAATAAGATGCGCGTAGCAATATTTTTTTATTGTTTTGCTTATCTAGAATTGTTGATTTAAATAATGGAGAACCATTTTCAACAAACAAACAATCGCCGAGCAAATTGGCACAGTATTCGTTTATGGGATAATGAAATAGAAATTCGGGTGTACCTGATTGTATAATTTTACCATTTTTAAAAATGTATATTTCTTCAGCCCAAGCCAATACATCCGATGCATCATGAGATACCATTATTATACGAACATTCAACTCATTTGAAATTGAATTTATCAATTCCGTCATTTTATGTTTGCTATACAAATCCAAATTTGAAAATGGCTCATCGAGCAATAACAATTCAGGCGCTGTTAATAATGTTTTAACCAATGCCACTCGTTGGCGCTCCCCTCCCGAAAGCTCATCTGTCCATCTTTGTAAAAATGGCCTTATGCCACAAATATCATAAAGTCTTTCTTTTTCTTCTTCTGATAATTGATTGATAAAATCTAAAACATCGAAGACTTGATAATTATTGGGCAATTCGAAATGCTGACTTAAATACGCAATTTTAGGATGTCCGGGAATTAGCTGTTCTAATGACCCTTTTACCCTTTTATGATTATACCAAATTGAGCCACTATCAAGCTGTTCTAATCCACCGATTAATTTTAAAAGCGTCGACTTCCCCGAGCCCGTTTCTCCAACTATGGCTATTTTTTTTTGTGCTGAAAATGAAACATTAACATCATCAACCGCCAAGGAACCATTTATCGTTTTGGATATCGCTTCTATTTTTAGAAAGTCATCGTTTATTTCCATTCCACAAAAATAAGAGAATATATAAGGGTTTAAATACTTCTTAATCTACGTCTTAAGAAAAAACGATGCACTTCAACCCAACTAGTAGAAACGAATGCAACCGAGACACATAGCATCCATTGATTAAAATTTAAATCGGATAAATTAAAAATGGAATGCGCAAATGAAAATTTGGTTACAATTAAAATAAACGCCAAGCTTATAATTAATACAATAGGAACCAAGCGATTCTTATATCTTATGGTATGAATTATAGATTGTGTTGTTGAACGATTAAACAGCGTTAAAAAGATATTGCTAAATAGTAAGGTTATAAATATCACTGTACGAATCATTTCATTAGTAGCATCTGTACTCATAAAATAATAACCAATTCCTAAGCATCCAGCAGAAATAAACAAACCTTGCGCAATGCTCATAATCAATTGACGAAACGATAAAAATGTAGCCGATGATTTAAGTGGTTTACGGAGCATGGTTCCAGGTTCGATGGGTTCGTTTTCATAAACGATAGAACAAGTTGGCCCCATTATCAATTCTAAAAATATCACGTGTATGGGTGTAAAAATTGTGGTGAAATCCCATTTAAAAAACAAAGGCAATGCTACAATTAAAAATATAGGAATGTGAATAGAAACGATATACTGAATGGCTTTTTTAAGGTTATCGTATATTTTTCTTCCCATGGCTACTGCGTCAGTCATGTTCCACAAATCATCATCCGTTAAAATCAAAGCTGCAGTTGCTTTAGCCAATTCGCTGCCTCGCTTTCCCATGGCTATACCAATGTGTGCGGCTTTAAGCGCAGGACCGTCATTAACACCATCGCCAGTCATAGCCACTACTTCCCCATTTTCTTTGAGTGCTTGAATTACTTTCAGCTTTGCATCAGGAAACATACGTGCAAACAAAGTAATCGTTTTTACTTTTTCTCGAAGTGTTGGCATATCCATTTTAAGTACCTCATCTCCAGTCAGCACTTCATTTTCATGGGCAAATGAAATCTGCTTTGCAATAGCCATAGCGGTTTCGGGATAATCACCCGTTATCATTTTAACATCAATTCCTGCTTTGTAAAATGTTTGCAATGTTTGTGTGATGTTATCTTTTGGCGGGTCTTGAAATGCCATTAAGCCCAAAAATTCGATGGTAAATTCTTGCTGACTTATTGGCCATTTGATTTCTTTCCAATTGCTTTTACCAACGCCTAAAACCCGCAACCCATTTGCTGCATATTGATGTACTTGTTTGCGTACCAATTCTTTTTCAGAATCCGTTAATGTGCTTTGTGACAATAAAGCTTCTGGACCACCTTTCATTGCAATGACTATTTCATTTGTGGGCGAAGAAAAAATATGGGTCATCATTGGTGGCTTTCCACCTAGAGGATATTCATGTACTTGTTTATACAGAAGTCTGTCATTATTGGATGTTGATTGTTTATACAATTCATGAATCGCAATTTCCATTGGGTCAAAAGGATTGATTTCACTGCTCCACATGCCATAAGTGAGTACTTCGTTTTCTTTTATTCCTTCATTTACAATATCTATAGATTGATTGTTTTTAAATGAATACACAAAATCGAGTCTCATTTTATTTTGCGTAATGGTGCCTGTTTTATCGGCACAAATAACCGTTGCAGACCCAAGTGTTTCAACATATTGTGGTTGTTTAACAATGATGTGATTGTTGCGTAACAATCTAAAAGCACCAAGGGCTTGAAACGTACTAAATGCAACAGGAATTTCTTCTGGCAAAATACTCATCGCCAAGGTCAGTCCTTGTAAAATGGATTGGATTAAATCACCAGATTTATAATAATTCACACCTACAATAACCAAAAAAGCAAAACCGCCAACCCAAACCATATATTGCACAAATGATTTTATTTGCTTTTGCAATGGGGTTTTTTCAACTTCAACATGTTGTAATGAAAGTCCTATTTTACCAAACATGGTAGCCAATCCTACTGCCTCTGTTGAAATATACGCACTCCCAGAAACCACCAACGTACCTCTAAAAACTTCGGGGTGATTGGTTTTATTTTTTTCAACAGGAAAAGATTCGCCGGTTAAAATTGATTCATTAATTGAAAAGTCGTTTGAGAAAATCACTTTACCATCTGCAGAAATCACATCGCCTTCTTCAACATAAACGATATCATTAACTACAATTTCTTCGGTTTGAATGGAGATGAGTTTTCCATTTCTCAAAACTTTTACATGCGGAGCGGATATTTTTTTAAGCGATAAAATGGCATTTCTGCTTCGATATTCTTGAAAAATTGAAATGCCCGAAACGAGTAATATTGAGCCCAGCATGATAAATCCTTCTTTAATTTGACTTAAAGAAAAATAAATAATGCATGAAGCCACCAACAAAATAAACATCGGTTCAGATACCACTTCACGCAACACGTTCCAAAAAACACGATCTTCTTTTACTTCCAAATCATTGTTGCCAAAAGCTGCCCTATTTTCTAAAACCTCATTATCATTTAATCCGGAAAACTGTTCAGGTATTTGCATGTATAGAAAAAATTAAAAATTCAATACTATTTAGAATAAAGATAAAGCTTACAGACAACTTATTTCTAGCTAAAAGTTATTAAGTACCAAAATTAAAATTTAAGAAAGATGAAAAGTAATATTAAATAATTTGATAGGTAAAAGATTCAAAATTCGGAGATGTTACAATTACAAAATATCAATTAAAAAAAGTTTAAGCGACTTACTCAATACATTGATTTCTTTTTC
>CALQKL020000008.1 GCA_943331145.2 Chitinophaga pinensis | reverse complement strand
TGGTTATAAGTGGTTTGCCGGCACTAAGTCCTTCGAATAAAGCGTGACCAAAGTTTTCACTTTGACTAGGACAAATGAAAACATGTGCATTGGCATAAAATGAATCTAATTCGTTGGGAGGAATTGGACCATGATGAACAACTTTTATGTTAGATGGAAGTTGTTGTATTATTTTCAAACATTCATTCCAATATTCAGGGAAATAAATAGGTCCGCAAATATCGTAATGAACATTATGCTTGCAATCTTTTAATGCTTTTAAAATTTGCAAATGATTTTTCATTGGGCCTATAAGCGCAACCGTTAACAAATTGATTGCCCCTTCTGATTTATAAGAAACATTAGATTTTCGAATGTTTGGAATATTTTGAGCCACCCAAACTTTAGCATGATTACCAAAAATTGATTGAATATGTATTTTTTCTGTTTCGTCAGTAGCATGAAACGAAACATTTTTCCACTTCAAAATTGGTTTAAAAAAAACAAGATACAGTTTCTTTTTAAATGCTTTTTGACGGAGTGCAGGCGGATGGAGCATGCCTCTAGCGGAAAGAATAATATTTGCGGAGCGTGAAAAAAAAATTGGCAAAATCGTAAATCTAAAGGAATAAATGCCAATTAAGAAAACGGCATTGGCTTTTACTGATTTTAATAATTGTATGTGTTTTAATAAACTAAACTGTTTATCTCCATAATAAACTTTAGTTTGGCTATTGAAATCATTCCATTCATTCGCAGAAATATTTTTTAATGGCAATTCATTAATATCCGAATTGCTGGTAATTATCTTAAAATCCAATTCATCGCAATTGTTTACCATGGTGTAAACGGATTGAATGGGACCTCCAGCAAGATAAGCAGGTGTAAACCAGGGTATGGAGATAAGCGTGGTCATTTGTTTGATATTTTTAAAAAGAAATTGCTTTGCCATATTTTAAGAACCACGAAAATCAAAAAGCAGGATTTCACCAAATGACCGAGTATCGTTTGCAATTCACAATCAGCGCGCATTGGATAATAAAAAACAAGTGTTGGAAATAAATACAAAATCGGATATTCGAAACTATATTTATAAAATACAGAAATTACATAACTAAACAATAATCCTAAAAAAAACATAAATACCATTCCTCCAAATTTGCCAAAATTCAAATACCCATCACCAATAGAACTAAGCCCCATTGAAGTTCCTGCTGCAATTGGAAACCCTGCCCATTTCATAAAAAAGAAACGATCCCCAGCATTTAATTTATTGGGAGCTATAACTCTTGGCAGAACAGCTGCCTCTAAAATCTGCATTAGTTCTGCACCATTTGAATAATTTTCCTTTTCAGGGACATTTTTCATGATATTTGTAATGATAAACCCTTGATTAATCCTAACATTATTTTGCTTTAATTTTTCCATTGTAAAAAGTTCATTTTGTTCACTCTTAACTTTTGTTGTTGTTGCAAAAGTTGAAACGTCACCTTCTTTCCCTTCTTTCCATGTAGCATCTCTATAATCACCTTTTAACATTTGAATAAATACAGCCAATACAACAAAAAACATGGCTAAAACAAATTTCAAATAAATAGATGGCTTATATTTTAAAGAAAAAACGGCACCCAAAAACAAAACCCAAATCAATAAATCATGAAACATAGCACTGCCTAAAGAACTTAATATAATTGAAGAAATCACAACAAAAAGAGAAACGGGTTTTAAGTTATGTTCACCAAGAATAATCATAAATAACCCTACAAATTTGAAAGAACCTAATAATGTAAAAACAAAACCAATTTCAGTGCTAAAAAAAGGGGAAACCAAACTTGAAATAAAACCTATAATTATAAAAGCGTAAATCGTTGATTGATTATTTATTACATATTCTTTTAGATGATCAATATTTATATACTCATCAGAGACGTTTTGATTGAATCTTATTTTCAATCCAATAATAAACATTATAGTAGCAGGTAAAACGTAACTGAAATATGCACTTTCGTCGATTTGCATTTTCAAAAAGCCAAGTTGATATTCATCAAGTCCATTATAAGCAAATGCAGGACCTACCAACATTTGAACACACATTAGAGATCCAGCCAAATACCTTACTGGCAAAATATATCCTATAGAATAAAACAACAACATAAACTGATATGCTGAAATCATGAAAGCTAAATAAGAGTAAAAACTTAGTTCTGGAAAAAATAATTTCGTAAAGACCACGATTGCGAAATATATCCTCCAATCAATTGGAACATCTGTTTTAAATAAATTTTTCATTAAATAAAAACAATAGTTTTTAAAAATAATTAGAAAGTGAAATTTACATGAAAGTTATTCCGACAAAAAAATCGCATCGCACCAAGCAATACTTCCATTGCCATAAATTGGAGAATAAACATCTTGTAAATAATATCCATAACTAGCTAGAAATTTCGATATATCATGGAATAATGGCTGATTATTATATTGCCTTCTGAAATATGTTTCTGTATAAATTAATCGAATCTTTTTTTCTTCAAGTAATTTTATGGCTCCATTTAAAGCCAAAAGTTCAGCTCCTTGGATATCCATTTTTAATATATCAATTTTGTCAATACTGTGCTTTGAACAGAAAGAATCAATTGTTTCTGTATTTACAATCGTTTGTCCAATAGTTTTCACTTGTTCATCAGATGATAGTCCAATTTTTGTAGATGATAATAAGGAATTTGTGTCTTCATTTTTGTTGCTATAAAAAATTGTTTCTCCATTTTTTTCAGCAATTGCGATATTATAGGTACTTATATTTTGAGTGTCTTTAATGTTGTCGTTTAATTTTTTAAACGTTTCAACAAATGGTTCAAAAGCAAAAATCTTTGCTGTAGGAAATAGATTTGAATATTTAATGGCCGTATCTCCTCTATTTGCACCTATATCAAAAATCACTTTTGGTGTATTCATCAATAAATTTTGTTGAACATCAAAAGCATTTTGCTGAAAATCAGTTTTTTTTAATGATTGTATAAATCCCAATCCATGTAACTCAACACCAAACCGACGTAGAATTTTATTAATCTTTTCTTTTTTCATCTTTCATAAATTTTACCCAACTTTTTGCATCCTCATAACTGCCTTCAAAAATTGTATCATTATCATTTGATGCCCTTATTCTGGAATGTATATGATCAGGATGCATAATCATTGGGGCATTTGATAAAAAACCTGCCCAATATGAAAATGTACTACCCGTTGAAATGACAATAATCTTGCTCTTACTTAATAATAACATATCTACCAAGTCGCTATTGCCTTCAACAATTTCGATATTTTTCAATTCAAAAATGGATTCGAATTCTTTTTTAAATCCATCAGTAAAAATATCAACTTCCATTTGATGTCCAACCAATGATCTAATACCATTTATAATATTTACAAAATAACTTTCGGGTGTTCTTACATGTCCGCCTTTAAATTCTTCCCCTACATTTAATTTTCTAAAATCACCCATTCTAATATGAACGCCAATTTCAGGACGAGTTAATCCATTTAAATATTTGACTTGTTTTGAGGATACTAGCTCCCCCATTAATTTAATGACTAAATTCCGATGTGGTTTTAGGTGAAAAAAATAATCATGGTAAGTAGGCATTTTTTCAAAAAAAAATACCTTTTTGAGATTTTTATCTATGCTTAAATCTAATTGCGGTTCATAAATAACCTCGTTTTTTTTCAAGATATATTTCACCTTCATTTCATCATAAAAAGCAAAAAAAACGTTTTTTTCAAATTTGAAAAATCCCTTGTATTTACGTTTTGATTTTTCTCTTCTTAAATATGGGCCAATTTTAAATTGATGATAACCAATTACCATCAAGGGTAAATTATTTATTTTAGCAAATACAGCAGCATGCATCAATGGGAACAACTGATTTCCCAATCCCGCTTTTGGTAATTTGCAAATAACTAGAGACATTAATTTGTTTAATTTAAACTATTTAAAATCAATTGATTTTCGATTACTTTAGCAATTTTTTCAAAAGTGAATTCATTAATAATTCTTATTGACTCCAAACCCATTTTATTATCTAATGAATTTAATTCGACCATTTTTAAAAGACACTGTTTTAATTCAATCATGTTTTGAGATTGAAAAACGAAACCATTTAAATTTTGAACAACTAAACTTTTTGCACACCCACATTTATCGCTAACGATAATGGATTTGCCATTTGCCATAGCTTCATTTACTGCTAGTCCCCAAGATTCGCCAGGGCCTGAAGACGGAAGAATAAATGTGTCTGCCAATTGGTATATTCCGGGCATGTTCGACTGATTTTGAAAGTCAATAAAATGAATGTTTTTCAAATTCGATTTGGATTTCAATATTGTTTCCAATTCACCATTCCCAACAAAAACGAGGTGAATATTTTTGTCGAATGAAGCGGATATAAAAGCTTCTAATAATAATCCAGGGTTCTTTTTGTGTTCTAACTTGCCAGCAAAAAGAAAAACAAAATCCGATTCTCTTATATTTAACGAACGGCGAAGATCGCCTGCCTGATTCATCGTTTTCTCATTAGGAGTAAACCGATTATTATCAATAGCATGAGGCGCAAAAATCAATCGGTTTTTCCTCAATCCATATTTCTTAAAATAATCTAAATTACTGTAGCCTACATAAAAAGCAATATCAACATGGCTATAAACCCATTTTAAAAACATCTTACGTAATATGGATTTAACCGATTTTTTTTTGTCCAAGATTGTAGAATCGCCTCTAAAATAAACAGGCAATTTCCCTTTAAAATATTGCAAACATTTTAGATGACTTTTGAAATTCCAGCCATATACTAATATCGCATCTGGTTTCCATGCCTCTATTTCGTTAATAATTGTTGGATTATCAATTCCTTTAAAATGGCTTGACCCAGGATTTATAGATACATTTTCAACAAAACTGTATGTGTATCCTTTTAATAAATCTATATCCCAATTTATTATTTTCCCGAAGCCCGGATCAAATTTATTTTCTAATACAGATTTACCCCAAGTATAAAAAACTTTCAACTCAATTACACCCCTTTTTGTTAATAACTCAAATAAAGGCGCGTTATATTGAATTGGATGTGTTGTGATTATAGCAAGTCTTTTTTTTAGCATTTTTTTGATGCTTTTAAATAACTTATTACTTGATTAAATTTTTTTTCAAAATTCAATTCCGATTCAAAACTATATCTTGATGAACAAGATAAATCGCTATAATTAATCACTATTTTTTGAATGATTTCTTTTAAAGAAGACACTGACCCATCAGTAAAAAATGTCCAATCATAATGATCTAAATATTTTCTAAATTGGGCATTATCAAAAAGAATAACTGGTAAGCCTGATGCAGCATATTCATAAATTTTATTGGAAGCTGTACCTAAAGTTTTTCTTACATTATCTGTGCCCATGTATATTGCAATACCAATATGACATGTGGTTGTAAGTGCGGGTAATTCACAATATGGTCCAAGCCCAACCCATTCCACTTTATCCGAAACGCCTTTTTTCTCAGCCAATTCTGTTAAAATTTTTTTATAATTGGGTCGCACACTTCCTTTTAAAATCAATCGCAAACTTTTCCCTTCAATGCTATCATTTAATAAAGCAATCAATTCTTCTAAAGCATGCTCCTCTCCAATAGTTCCTTGGAAAATAATTCGTATTTCATCGAATTTGATTTTATTGTCATTATTAGATTTATAAACTTTTATAGATGGATAATTTGGAATAGAAATGTAATGTTCCATAGATTTCCAATTGGGATAGAAAGCCAATCTGTCATCTGAAGGCAATGTAAACAAGTTTATATCCTTCATTGCTTGATGTTCATATTTACTCGCAAACCACCCAATAGAGTACTTTCTTACATTGTGAGTATTGGGCATATCATGATTGTGATACCAAATGGTTTTTTTATTCAATGCCTGTTTAAAAATATAGAATGATAACAATGGTATGGCATCATAAAAAACCATCACATCTGTAGATTTATTCATTCCATATTTCAACACATTTAACGTGAAATAAAAAAATGAAAATACTTTTTTAAATAAGCTTGCTTGTTCAGATTCTAACACAGACATTTGATTGCCTAATTTAACAAGCTTTACATTTCCAGGATAAGGAAAATCTAGTTTCGAATGATTTCTTGTAACAATTATTAGTTCTTCGCAAGTACTTGATAAATTAATTACAGCATTTATTGTTGGAGGATAAAAATCTGGATCAATATAAATACAAGCAACAATGCGCTTGATTTTTTCAGGTGACGACTTTTCGGATTTAATGCAATCAATAACATCAGTTAATCTACTTTTATGATCGTAACCAGATGAATAACTTCTATTGTACCCAGCCAATGCAATTCTGTCTCTTTCTGCTTTATTGTTTAAGTAATATTTTATTTTTTTTAAAAGCTCTTCTTTAGATGTAAAAAAATCTGCTTCTTTGCCTTCTTCGAAAAATTCCAAATGAAGATGACTTCTTTCTGCAAGCATAAATGTTCCACATGCTGGAATTTCAAATGTTCTACTATCTTGCTGATCTCTATTGGCTTTACGTAAAAAATGTAAAGCGATGCTCATTCCATTTATCCTTTTGATGTATTCATCACCATAAACAGAAGGACCTGTGTAAAATTCTTTTAAAATATTCCAATGTTTTCCAGAAGACCAACCGTCACCAGTAATGGATAACTTAATTCCATTTTGAACGAGGTAAGCAATGTATTCTTCTCGCTCTTTCTCATATGAACCAATAAAACCAACTTCTGTTTTGTAATTTCTTAAGTCGAATTCTTCTCTATTTAAAACACGATGAAAATTTGGATCAAAAGAACGGAAACAAGTTTCTACTAGATTTGCCCCCCATTTTTTCAACTCTGAAATATTTTCTTCTCTTTGTACAAAATGACAATCGTAATGTTTAATTGTTTTGTAGATGGCCCTCCATGCGTAATGGAATTTACCAAATGGATCATCCGTTATTACATTTATGAGTTTGGTTTTGGGATGTTGTTTTTTAATTTGTTTTAAAGTTGAAGATTGTAAATATGGTTTATTATCTACCCATATTAAATCGGGCTTTAAGTCTTCAACTTGTTTTTTAACTTCTTGGTTTAACGACGAAATACCTGGCCCAAAACAAAGATGAAAATGAAATCGCATCCAAATACTTCCAAAAATATAGGGGTCTACATCTATACCATGTACTTTAAATCCCATGTTTTCAAGGGTTTTAAATCGCATGTATGAATTAGATGAAAGATCTAAACTGCCAATATATAATATGTTTTGTGTTGAAGATAACATGTTGATTATTGCATTTTATTATTTTCAAAATACAATTGGTACCAAATCATGTAACTCAATGTTCTCCAGAAAGTGCTTAAATCGGCTTTCCCATTATAAAAATCAGTGCCTAATTTTTTTGTTCTTTTGGGATCTAATAACATCGTTTTATCAGCTCTATCAAAAAATATCTCTTTTCCAATTTCATTGGTTCTAAGCGTATGATCTAAAGGTGATGGGAATCCGTATTTCCCTTTTTGGTCTAGAATTTTATCAGGTACAATTCCTCTAAATGTTTTACGCATGATGCTTTTACTGCTACCACTAATCACATCTGCGGTATCAAACTGTAATACAAATTCAATGAGTTTATGATCAAAAAATGGTACTCGAATTTCAATCCCAAAATTCATTGAATTGCGATCTTCGTAATGTAAAAAATGAGGCGCAGTCCAGCTTTTATAATTGTTAAGCATGTTAGCGACAAAAGGATCGGGATGATTGTAGTAATAATGCTGCACATCTGGATGAATGGTAACATGTTTAAACTTGAGGTGCAATTGTGTATTTTTTACAAATCGCCTAACAGATACCGGTAAGTATTCATAACTACTTCTTAAAAACAGATGGGAGTATGTATTATTTTCTCTTGCTTTTCTGAAATTCAATAACTCTGTAAAATACTTTAAAAATTTCCCTTGATGTAATAACCTAGCATGTTGCGCATTAACCATTGATTCGTACCCCCCAAATAATTCATCTCCACCAGAACCACTAAGCAATACTTTAATGTTCTTGTCCTTTGCCAGTTTACATAATTTGAAATGCGTGTACATCGAACCATCAAGAATAGGACTTCCATTTTGGTAAATAACTTTTGGAATATCTTCAAAAAAATGATCGCCTGATAAAAGCAATTCGTTTTTTATTATTCTATTGTCTGAATCTGCAATCTCATTGATTAGTGAGTTCTCTGGATGGAAATATGGAAGAATTGCGGAGAATACATTTAAATTATCTTGCTTCATATTTTTCAACGCAAAAACCGTTGCAGTAGATGAATCAAGACCTCCTGATAAAAATGTTCCAACGGGCACATCTGAACGCAAATGGATTTTTATATTTTCATCCATTGTTTCAATAAGTTCGAGACGGGCATTTTCATCAAATTTTCTGTTACCCAATTCTGGAAAATCCCAAAAAGATTTTGGTTCTGTATATTCTCCGTTTAACCCTACCCACATGTAATGAGCAGGAAGCAAATGTTTTACGCCTTCAAAAAGTGTATGCTCATCCGCATCCATTCTAGCATCTGCTAAAAACTCATACACTTTTAATTCATTTATTTTCTCTGCTACGCCTTGATTGATTAATGATTTGATTTCTGAAGCGAATAAAAATGTATTTTCAATTTTCCGATAAATCAATGGTTTAATTCCTAAGCGATCACGAGCAATTAATACTTTATTTAATTTAGGATCATACAATGCGAACGCAAACATTCCCCTTAATTTCGAAAACATGTCAAGTCCGTAAATACGATACGTTGCTAATAATACTTCGGTGTCTGATTGGGTTTTAAAGTTGTATTTATTTTTTAGCTCTTCTTTTATCTCTATGTAATTGTAAATCTCTCCATTAAAAACAATCACGTTTCCTGTCTCTTCATCAATCATTGGTTGATTGGCATCCGTACTTAAATCAATAATACTCAACCTTGCATGCGCTAAGTTGATGTTGTTATCGTTCCAATAAAACAAACCATCAGGACCTCTATGCTTTATTCTTTCAAGCATTGAGCTAATGGAAAATTGATTGTTATTTGGGCCTACAATGCCCGCTATTCCGCACATGATTTATGGATTTTGGATATTGGAAAGATGTTCCTATTTATATAAAATCAGCTAAAATAAATTTCGCTTTTTTAAATGCATTAAACCCTTGTCTTAACTTTTTATATTTTATGACATATCGTATTATCGAAAATAAATTCGATATGCTTTTGTTTTTTAAGATTCTTTTCTTTTCATTTTTCGAGAATGGCAATTCAAATTCTTTGATTGCATCACGAATGACCAACTGATTTAAATATAAATAAGCATATTTATTATTTGATTCTTGACCATCATGAATTCTGTAGTTTAAATAACGATATGGCAATAAAAGTGCGTCACCTTTAGATGCAAATTTTAAGTGACTATACAAGTCGTTTGCTGGCCCATATTGATTACTGTAAGATTGATTTGACAAAAAAAACAACCGATCAAAAACAACACCACCTGGCCCAAGATTTAAAAAACTCCTTTCGAAAAAATGTTTTCTTAAACTATCATAAGGATTTAGTAAAGTTGGTGCTTTTATATCTTCAAAAGGATAAATCACACTAAATTTTGCAGTTGGCTTTTCAGTTAGATTAGTTATCGCAAATTCAATAGCATCATTTTTAATGGTATCGTCTGAGTCAACGTACAGCATATATTTACCCTTTGCAATACTAGCCACTTTGTTTCTGTTGGGATAATCACCTAAATTTTTTTCGTTAATGTGCCACTTCACCCTTGAATCTATGCTTGCGATTTTTTTTACAATTTCAATTGTATTGTCTGAAGAGCAATCATCGGAAATAAGAAGCTCCAAATCTTTAAACGTTGAATTCAATACACTCCAAATTGATTCTTCAATAAATTTTTCACGATTATAAGAAGTCATCAATACACTAACTAAAGGAATATTATTTTGAGGCATGATGAATTAACCGATGGAATTATTAAAATCTTTGGTAGCATTTATAACCAATTGAGCAATTTCTGCTGCTTGAGCAGTTTCAAGTTCAAAATAAAGCGGCAATCTTAAAAGCCTATCTGTGTAATAATCTGACCAATCTAATTTCCTATCATCATGTTTGTGTTTGAAATAATTAGATTGATGAAGCGACTGATAATGAAAGGCTGCATATACCCCATGTTGTTTCAAAGAATCTATTAAATGCTCTCGCTGATTAATATTTCTAGTAACGATATAATACATATGGCCATTTTGAGTAGCAAAATCTGGTATAAAGGGAAGACGCAAATTCGTAGAAAATTCACTATTTATAAAAGCTTCGTTATATACATTCCACAACTCTTTTCTTTTATCTTGAATCTGTTTCAAATTTTCTAGTTGCCCAAAAAGAAAAGCAGCTATGATTTCAGAAGGCAAAAAAGAAGAACCAATATCTACCCAACCATATTTGTCTACTTCTCCTCTAAAAAATGAAGAGCGATTGGTACCTTTTTCTCTTATGATTTCTGCTCGTTCGTAAAATTTTTCATCATTAATAACCAACATTCCGCCTTCACCACATTGAATGTTTTTGGTTTCATGAAAAGAAAAAGCTGCAAGATGACCAATACTTCCAAGCGAACGTTCTTTAAAATAACTATCAATACAATGTGCTGCATCTTCAACTACAAAAATTCCATTATTATTTGCTAAATTCATAACCAAGTCCATATCCGTTGCTACACCTGCATAATGAACAACTACAATAGCTTTGGTTTTTTTTGTAATCAAGTTTTCTAGTTTCGTTTCATCCATTCCAGGATGATCGGCCCTGCTATCGGCAAAAATAATTTTAGCCCCTCTTAATTCAAAAGCATTGGCTGTTGAAACAAAAGTAAAAGAAGGCATAATTACTTCATCTCCTGGTTGAATATCAAGCAAAATAGCCGACATTTCTAATGCATCTGTACATGAAGTGGTAAGCAAACAATGCTTAAACCCATAATTATCTTGGAAAAAAGAATGACATTTTTTTGTGTACATTCCATCTCCCGAAATCTTTCCACTTTGAACAGCAAGTTCAATATATTTTAATTCATTGCCACTTATAAATGGCTTATTGAAAGGAATTGTCATTAATTAATTTTTAAAATGCCAATGATACACCAAGTCTTCACGTGAAATTTCAAAACCATAATTTTCGTAAAATGCACAAGCAATTTTATTTGCTTTTTGAGTTACAACTTCTGAAACTTTTATATTATTCTGCAAATACCAATGATGTACATGATTGATTAAATTTTTTCCTAAAGATTTACCTCTATAATTTTCATGAGTGGCAATTAGCCCAATATTTCCAACACCATTTTTTATTTTACATGTAATAAAAGAAGTAATAAAATCATTGTACTTTGTTGCAAAAACCTTGTCCGCCAATTTTTTATTAAGTGAATTACGAAGCCACAATTCATACATTGCTTCGAACTTATGACTCAATGATGGATCTGATGCAAAGCGAGAATAAATACCTGATGAAATGGCCAATGAAATAAAATCGTTATCAGGAGTGGTATCTACTTCTTCAATATTTTCGACAGTTGGGAAATCCTTTCCAGACAAGTTCATTTTGTATGTTAATTTGTGGTCGTACAAAACCATGCTTGATTTTTCTGCAACTTTATTTTCAATTTTTGAATTTATTGGAATAAAAACATAAGCTAAATCAGCTTTTGCATTTTGCAATTGAAGATCTAATTCCTCGATATTATCATCATTGTTTAAGTGTGCTGAAAATATCTTTTTTTCAAAAAATGTACTATCCCAATCAAGCATTTTTAATTCCATGCTTTTTCTCATTTAATATTTTTTTTAAATAAAAAACAATTTTTAAAACAACTGCATCGCTATTATCTGAATGATTATTTTTAATTAACATTAAAAACTTTCATTTTAACTCTATTAATTTTATACAAAATCGAATTTATAAATCTATTAGAATAAAAAACATCTTGAAAATTAGAATACTGAATTTCAAAATCATTTAAATAACTATTATGCACATTTTTAAAAAAACTCAATAATTTAAACCCTTTCATTTTTGCAAGATTTCTTGTTCTTACATCGCCAGCATAATGTAATAAATATTGGCAATTCCCATCAATTAAAAAATCAGCATTATTATTTTTGTTGTTTTCGAAAAATGAAACACTCCATTTCATAAAATCTACAAGACCAGGTTTAATATTATGATTATTAAAAACTATGGGCAATACAACATTTAAAATTGATTGCTCCGCAGTATTAAATGAATCAATTCTAGTATAATATGGAAATTTATTTTTATCAAAACATAGATTTATTAAAGATTCTTCTACATATGAAGGTGTTAAAACCATTTGACCAACATTAAAAAAATAACCAGGGAATTCATATTGGGGAAAAATATGTTTTATTTTATCTGGGTCTACATAATATTTCTTTACTAAACTTTCTAAAGGAAATGAAAAGTATTCTGGATTTAATATAAAACTTGAATTATTGTTTAATAGCTTATTTAAAACTTTACCCAAAAAAACAATATCTGAATCAAGGAATAATATTTTTTTTTGCGACAATTTATTTTCAATTAAAAAATGCAATTTAGCTGCGCCCCATCCAAAATACTTTTTTGACAACCTAATTGATTTTACATTGAATTTCTTTTCGATCAAATTGCTATTAAAATTACCGTTTAGTATATCTTTTACTAAATAAATTTCTACTTCAGGATAATAATATCTAATTGAAGCAACACATAATTTGGTTAAAAAAAAGTCTCTTCTATTTGCAAATATTACAATTGAAATCGAATCCATTATTCTCTTTATTAATTATTTATTTGAAATAAACCACATTCCCTTTCAAGCATTTTTAATCCCATGCTTTTTCCCTTTTAGTAGTTTTAAAAAAAAATAAAAGTCCATCCTAATTAAACTATTGAAAAATAAAATTGGATATTTCCAAAAAATAAAATTCCTTACAAAATAAAAAAACAACAAGCTGTTTTCTTTTGCAATAAAAAGTGAAGATTCTTTTTTGAATTTAAATTGAGTTATCTCATTTAATTTTTTGGCTAAATCGATTTTTTTTTGAGTATTCTGAATTTGATTAGTCATTAACCAATTCGACATACCTTTCTTATGTTTTCGCCAAACACTTAAACTTTCTTTTAAATTATATGCTTTCCCATGTTGACAAAGCAGCACATGTAATATCGTATCAAATCTATATGGAAAATCATGAACCCATGTTGGCATTTCATTTGCAATAACACCATTTCGAAAAAATGTAGATGACGTTCTAACAAACCATCCATTTTTTATAAAGTCAGCAAGTTCATAATATTCTTTTTCAAAAACAACTGTCTTATTCAGCTCTGGTGCGTCGTCATAAATTTCATCAACAGAGTGAAAACATAAAACCAAATCATTATCCAGTTCCATGATTTCTGCTTGCTTCTTTAATTTGCTTGAGTCTGAAAAATAATCATCTCCATCCATCAAAGCAATATATTTCCCTTTACAAGACTGTATTGCTCTTAACCAATTTTTTGTACCTCCTTGATTTTTTTCATGAGATAAAACCCTTATAATATTTGGATATTTTAATTGATATTGATTTGCAACTTTTAAGGTATCATCTGTACTGCAATCATCACAAATCAATATTTCGAAATCAAAATCACATTGCTGTTGAATAACACTATCAACTGCTTGGTTAAGAAAACGTTCGTAATTATATGTAAATAAACAAACCGAAACAAACGGAGTATTCATGTTAAAATCATTTTTAACGCACTTTGGATTAGAATTAAAAAAAAGTAAAAAAATAAGACTTTAAAAGTCTTAAAAATCTAGTGAAAAAATTAGGTAGAAAAGGTTGATCTAAAATAGATCCTAATTTGAGTTTTTTAATTTTCTTTTCTTTTTTAAATGCTGTATAGTTTAAGAAAAGTGAAAAGTAAGTTTTAGCCGTATTTTCTAAATTAAACTGTTCGATTATTTTTTGCCTACATGAATTACTTAACAGCTCTAGTTTCTCTCTATTTTCATGTAAGGCTACAATCGCATTTGCAAAAGCTTTATTATCGTCTATCGGTAAAGCATATCCGATATCATTTGTTACAATCTCTTGTATGCCTCCATTTAATGAGGTTATAACTGGAACCACCCCTACACTCATTGTTTCTAACAATGAAACTGGCGTACCTTCAAATTTAGTAGGCAAAACAAATACATCATGCTGTGATGCGATTTCAATTACTTCTTCATTTGTTTTTGGTGAAATAAATTTAACATTGTCAAGCATATGCCAACTTGATTTAAAATCTAATTCCTCTGGCCCTGAACCAATACAAGTCCAGGAAACAGAAACTCCCTTTTCTCTTAAAATTGCAGCAATTTTAGGCAAATCAAATATCCCTTTAGACTTTGTAAAACGGCCTAAAAACAACAAACGAAGTGGTGACGATTTTTTTTCTCTAAAAAACTTTGGAATTTGCACGCCATGAGACAAGAAAAAAATATCATTTTTCCTATCGGGATATAACAATAATAACTGAGATTGAATAAAAGCATTATGACAAATAAACACATCAACTACATGCCCGTATTCCTTTGCCAAACGAAGATTATATTCGTCATGCACCAATTGAAATGTAGTTTGCGGAACATGATAATGATCAAGCATTGCCATTTCTGTACCATAATTTAAAACCAACACACCTTCTTCAGCAGAAAGAAGTGAATTTAACTTTTTTAATTCTGAATAAGCATTGTTTTTAAAATCGTTTATAAATTCAACTTGTTTTTCTACTGGATATTTAATACGAGCTCTAGAAATTGAACCATTTAATTCAACAATATTTATAATTTCTTGTTGAACACCTGTTGGAGCTTGTTTGATTAAATTTAAATTAAGCGAACTAACACCGCCCAATTTATCATCAATAAAATAAGTTATCTTTTTCAATGAGTTTGAATCTATTGCGATTTTAGCCAAACTGCTAAATTGCTAATGCCTTGTTCAATTTTTACAGAGGGTTTATACCCTAAATTTAACAAGTTAGAAATATTTGCTTTCCATTGAATGGGATTTCCTTTGTGAGTTTGACCATTAAAAACAATTGTTTTTTTTATGTCTAAATTTTTAAGAAGTAAATTTACAGCATCATTAATTAGTGTCATTTCGCCAGAGGCGATATTGAATTTTTCAGCATTTAAATGTGTTTGAGATAAGATTAAATCTATTGCAACTACTAAATCATCAATAAAAACAAAATCCCTTGCTTCTTGTCCTCCACCCCATAATTCCAAATGTTCATCTTGATTGGAAGACTTATTGAATACATCCCAAAATATTTGTTTTTTCAAACCTGGTCCATACACAGAAAACGGTCTTACAATTGCGGATTGAATGTTGTACAATTCAAAATATTCTTTACATATATTTTCTGATAACAATTTGTGCCAACCATAAGGAGAAATCGGTTTCACAGAATCTGTTTCTGAAATGGGTAATTTTTCTGGATTACCATAAACTGCTGCACTAGAAATGTATAAAAATTTACAATTTGCATTGTACAATCTTAACCCTTCGAGAATTTGAAATGTAAAGAACGTATTCGACTTGAAATCTTGCTCGGGATTAGAAACAGAAAGATTAACGTCTCCATTTCCGGCTGCATTAATACAATAATCAAATGAATGTTGATTCAAAACAACAGACAAAGTATCGTGTTCATGATTAAGCTGATAATATGAAATTGGTAAACGCGATTGTTCTAATAAATCAACGCCAATTACTTCAAACCCTTTTAATAAAAAAAAGTCAATAAGATGACTGCCAATAAAACCTTCAGAGCCTATAATTAATACTTTCATTTATTTTCTATTGCATTTTTAAACACTTCTAAATATGATGTAGCAACTTTACCCCATCCATATGCCTTCATTTTATCTCGAGAAATTTGTCCTTGTTTCTTTGTATTTTCATAATCATTCAAACATGCTTCAAGTTTATCCGCAATGTCGGTGGGATTCATTGGATCAAAATAAACAGATTGAACTCCCCAAGCTTTTTCATGCTCTCTAAACGGAGCAATATCGGAAATTGCTGTTGGCACACCGAAATTCCATGCATCCATTGCGGGCGTACAAATGGCTTCATAAATCGATGGCGAAACAAGCAATTTAGCGTTAGCTATTAATACATCAATAACTTCATTTGATTGATAACCGAGACCTCTAATATCGAAATCCGAATCTTGTTTTACTACAGAAATAAGCTGTACGCCTCTATATTCTGCAACACCATAATTAACTTGTTCAGAATTTACGCCAGTTAATAATAATTTATAATTTTCAAACCCTGCTCTTTGTTTTAATAGATAAAAAGCGGAAAAAAGATTTAAATGATTTTTATGCGGGAAAAAATTTCCCGGGAAAATTATGTACGGGTAATTAATGTTTAGTTTACTAAGTATCTCTGTTGATTGTAATTCCGAAACCATTGTATTTACTACAACCGGAGCGATATGTATTACTTTAGGATATTTTTCAACATTGGGATACAATTTCTTTGCTTCATCAACAACATCTTGAGCAGAACAAACTGTAAAACCGCCTTGCATCCATTTAACAATTTCAACATCCATTTTTTTTACAAAATCACTCGAAAATATCTGCCTTCCAAAAAAATACTTCCAGTTAAAATCGTGCAATGTTCCAACTATTGGGATTTTTAAATTTGGACGTTCCATCATGTGTGCTGATGGAAAAAATGCGACATCATATTTTTCATTAACGTTCTTTTCAATTTCATCAATAACTGGATTTATGTGCGTTTTAATGCCCAAAAAAGATTTCAATTTAAGAATTACTTTCCCTGCGTTATTTAAAGGCAAAGTAGAGTTCAAAACAATTACGTTAACTTTTTTAATGGATAATAATTCAGGAACAAGTTTTAGATTTTGACAATGAATAAAATAATCTATTTGAATGCCATCTTCTAATTCTATCAAACTTTTACAAAGTAATAATGAAAAGCGAGAAAGTCCTCCACCTACTTGAAGATTATCAACAAAAGCAATTTTCATTATTATTTTATGTTTCGTTTTAATAATTTAGATAAAAAAGATTTTTAATCTAAAAACTTAATGATTTTTTGTTCTGCGCCAACAACTACAGCACCTGCTGGAACATCTTTTGTTACGATTGAATTTGCGCCAATAATTGCACCATTTCCAATAGTAACACCTTTTAAAATTGTAGCATTAAAACCAATCCAAACATCATCTCCGATTACTATTCCCATTTCAGGCAATTGATTGTGTGGAAAAGGCTTATGATTTTCATAAACGTATATAAACTCTTGATGGCGTAAATGTTTATCTAAAAGATGAGAATTATTATCATGAATATTTACATTGTGTGATATCAAAACACGATCACCAATTGTAATTGAAGCAGAAGACCAAATTCTAGTATGCTCACCAATAAATACGTGCTCACCAATTTTGACCATACCGCCATGTTGCATGGTTTGTATTTCGCCTAAAATAATAGATTGGCCTTTTAGTACAATACGTTCTTTAACACCAGCATTATTAATGATCCGGGTAGTTTTTCCTGTGATAATACTTTTATCAAAAATTGAATTATTTAAAAAATTATTTCTTTGAGCATTGGTTTCTTGTTTTTGGTACTCGTTCATACCAACACTAAAAAAACGATAGATGATATTTTTAAAAAGTTTTTTTAACATGACTTCCAAGTAGGATTTATAATTACTGAGCCGTAATCAGCCCCTTCAAATGCAGCTAGTGAAGTTCCATTATCGTGAATACTAATTACACATACATTTTCAGCAACATCATGAATGACTCCCATTTTTGTCCATAATGCAAAAACAAAAGAATAAACATTTGGCGCAAATAATGATTGAGGTAAAGTTAATTCTCCACGCAATTGACCAGATTTGTTATCCATGAAAAAGTCAATTTCTTTTACAACAGTAAACACTCTACTATTAGACTTGTCTTGCATTCCAATGCCGATTAATAAATCTGGCGAATAATGATTTATTTGACAAGTAAATTCTATTACAATTTGTTGGTCAAAAGAAAAGCTAGAAACAAATTGATCTTCGGTGTTTTTTATTTTAATTGATTCAATAAAATTTGGTTTAATCCCATTTACAACTTCATTATAATTAAAATCATTTGTAGCAGATTGATTTCTTAAATATTTATCTACAACTGAAGCAACTTTACCATTATAATCAATAGTTCCTTTGTTGAGCAAAATTGCGCTGGTACATAGCTGAGAAACAACTCCCATATTATGACTTACAAATAGAACTGTCCGTCCCTCATTTTTACTCACGTCTTCCATCTTGCCTAAGCATTTCTTTTGAAACTGAGCATCACCAACGGCCAACACTTCATCTACAATTAATATCTCTGGTTCAAGATGAGCAGCAACGGCAAAGGCTAAACGCACATACATACCACTGCTATATCTCTTAACTGGTGTATCTAAAAACTTTTCTACTTCAGCAAAATCAACAATAGCATCAAAATGCTTTTTGATTTCGGCTCTGCTCATTCCTAAAATCGCACCATTTAAATAAATATTTTCTCTCCCAGAAAGTTCAGGATGAAATCCGGTGCCGACTTCCAACAAAGAAGCAATTCGACCTTTTATTTTAATGGAACCATTTGTAGGCTCAGTAATCCTAGATAAAATTTTCAACAATGTACTTTTTCCAGCACCGTTTCTACCAATAATACCTACCCTGTCTCCTTGTTCTATTTCAAAATCAATATCTTTTAAAGCCCAAAATTCTTCTTGGGTTTTATTTAATGATTTCCAATTGGGAAAGGAGAATATTTTTTTTGCTTTTTGAGCAATTACATCTCTCAAAGCGGTATAACTTTCTTTACCCTCATGATTAATGATGTAAGATTTTGAAAGCCCCCTAACTTCTATAATTTTTGACAATGTGCTAAATAATTAAATGTTATCTGCAAATGATTTTTCCATTTTTCTAAAATAGGCAATGCCAATAATTAGAAAAATAACAATCACAACAAATGAAAAAATGAATGAATGCCAATTCATTGGATCGCCTAAAATGCACCACCTAAATCCATCTATAATTCCAACCATTGGATTTAAAGCATATAAAAATTTCCACTTTTCTCCAATAACCGAACTGCTAAAACCAACAGGTGTAATGTATAGTCCAAATTGAATGATGAAAGGTATGATGTAGCGAAAATCACGATATTTCACATTTACAGCAGTAAGGTACAATCCAACGCCAAAAGCACATAAAAAAGCAAGTATAATAAACACTGGTAAAAATACAATATGCCAAGAAGGAATATAATGATACCAAAACATCATGACAATTAATATCAAAAAAGAAATGGCAAAATCCAACAAACTGGTAATTACAGAACTTGCTGGAATAATGAGTCGAGGAAAATATACTTTAGTTATAAGATTTGCATTGCCAATTAAGCTATTGCTTGATTCGCTTAATGCATTACTAAAAAATTGCCATGGCAACATACCGGCAAATACCATCAATGCATATGGTGCGTTTCCTGGATTATCTAGTTTGGCAATTTTACTAAATACTATTGTAAATATAATTGTTGTTAGTAAAGGCCTAATGATGCTCCAAGCTGCCCCTAACACGGTTTGTTTATACCTTACTTTAATATCTCTCCAACTGAGAATATAAAATAGATCTCTATAACGCCATAAGTCTTTCCAATAATGTTTATCGGCTCTTCCTGATTCTAGAACCAAATCCCAATCTTCATTATTAGATTTTGTAGTCTTCATTTGTTAATTTAAAATTACACTTAGCTTTTCCTTGTATACATCGTATCCAAAATGTGCCATCAAAACCGCCTTGTCTACTTTTTTATTTTTTGAATTTTCAAAATTGTCTTTGATTGCATTTTTCAAGGATACGAAATCCATTGGATCTATAAGGGTTCCAAGTTTTCCATTTAGCAATGCATCCACTGAACCATCTTTATTACCCGCAATAACGGGAAGTCCATGATACATCGCTTCAATAAATACAATGCCAAAACCTTCATTATAACTCGGCATTACATATAGATCAGTCATTAGAAAATAATCTTTCAAATCGCTATCAGGAATAAAACCTGCAATCTTTACATGATCTATTAAACCCAAATTTGCAATTAAAGCATCTATATTATTCTTTTCAATTTCATCATAGCTTCCTCCAATAATATATTTCAAATCGGGCATTTCGTTTATCAATAATGACATCGCTTGTAATACTCTATCGTAACCTTTATAACGCTCCGTAGCATCCATTCTTGTTAAGGTGAAAAGTATATTATCAAATGGCTTAAACCCATGATTATACCTTAATTCCGTCTTATCAATTTGCTTCGTTAAAATTGGAAGAAAAGGATCTAAGCAATTGTTTAATACTGTATATTTTTGGGGGTCACCTCCATGTAGTTTTATCATTTCATCCTTTGTAAATTGACTAACACATAAAATCTCATCGCATGAACCAAGCATCTTTTTTTTTATCCCTAACGGTAATGACCACACTTCAATTCCATGTGCCAACATGAGCAATTTTGTTTTAGGAGAAAACAGTTTAATTAACCAACCAATGGGCAAAAGATTGATATGGCTAAATATGACCACATCCGATTTTAATCCTTTAAAAAATGCTGCATTTAAAAATTTCAAACGCTTATTTCCAAAACCACTAAAACAATCTGATGTAAAATAAACATTGTCTTTTGCTTGATTAGATGAATCATGAGATGAATAAATTTCCAAGCTACAATTTCCAAGAAACGTTTTTTCAAATAAAGCTTTACCTAAAATTCTACATACTTTTTCAATGCCTCCTGTTGCTGAAAATATTCTTAAACTTAAAAATAAAATTCTATTATGCTTCATTCCTGGTTTTCAAAATCATCAACGACATCATTTGCGACCAATGCAAATTTCCTTTTTTGAAATCATTATAATATTGTTTCGTATTTTTATTGCTGTCTTGAATTAACCCTTCTAAATATTCATTGTTTTTCATCCAATTTGAAAATGGAAAACCAAATCCCATTTTTTTACGATTCCAAACTTGTTCTGGCAAAATATCTTTACAAGAATCAATTAGCAATTGCTTTGGTAAATCCCCTGAATACT
>CALQKL020000007.1 GCA_943331145.2 Chitinophaga pinensis | reverse complement strand
TTGCCAATCAATTTATTGTTTCAATTATGGAAATTTTTATATTACTCTTACTTATTTTTTTTAATGGCTTATTCGTTTTGGGTGAAATTGCATTAATCAGTGCCCGCAAATCAAGAATGGAAAGTTTGGCCAACAAAGGAGATGTAAAAGCAAAAGCGGCTTTAATGCTCATTGACCACCCAGAGCGTTTTTTAAGTACCGCTCAAATTGGGATAACGGGTATTGCTATTTTAACGGGGGTTTACTCTGGTGACAAATTTGGCGAAGATTTAAAACCTTTTATAGAAAGCATACCAATAGCGGCTTTAAAACCTTATGCCGATTCGCTTTCCACAACAATTGTAGTAGTATTTGTAACATTTTTAACCATTATTTTTGGCGAATTAATTCCTAAAAAATTAGGCTTAATGCAAGCTGAAAAAATTGCACGGATTGCAGCAGGACCAATGAATATCATATCAAAAATGTTATATCCATTTGTATGGTTATTATCCAATTTTACCAATTTGATTTTTAAAATATTTGGCATAAAAAAATCATCAGATAATGCGGTTACAGAAGAAGAAATCAAGATGATGATTACGGAAGGAAGCGAACATGGCTCGATTGAAGAGGATGAAAAAGAAATCATTGAAAGGGTTTTTCATTTGGGTGATAGAAACATCACTTCTTTAATGACGCATCGCACCGAAATTGTATGGCTAGATATTAATGATACTGTTCAGGATGTAAAAAATAAGCTGCCCGAAATTGTTTACAGCACTTACCCTGTATGCGATGGCGTTGTAGATGAAATCAAAGGAATTGTATACGTAAAAGATTTGCTTAAAGCTGCGCCAGATACAAAGCTTGAGCAACTTATTAAACCAACTTTATTTGTACCCGAAAATAATAAAGCGTATCAATTATTAGAAAAAATAAAAACTTCTAAAATCCATGCATGCTTTATCGTTAGTGAATATGGTACACTTGAAGGGATGATAACACTAAATGACATTGTAGAAGCAATTGTGGGCGACGTGCCACAAGTTGGACAAGATGAATACGAAATTGTAAAACGAGAAGATGGCACTTTCTTAGTAGACGCACTGATTCAATTTTATGATTTCTTGAGTTATTTCGAACGAGCAGAATGGATGAACGAAGGCGAACATGAGTTTGATACTTTAGCGGGTTTTGTGCTTCACGAATTAGAACATATTCCAGCAACGGGAGAAAGCTTTAGCTGGAAAGATTTTCATTTTGAAATTATCGACATGGATGGTCAGCGTATAGATAAAATTCTTGTAAAGATCTCGGAAGAATTAAAAGATGAAATGGAGGAGGAGTAATAGAAGTGAAAATTCAAAAGTAAAAAGTAAAAAATGTAAGAATTCCTCCTTTTTAAATTTTGAATTTTAAATTTTGACTTAATAATTCAAACTAAAATTACGCTCCGGATTTACCAGCTTGGTACTTTTTCTATTTCCATTAATCACTACATGAATAATGCTGATTTGCTCAGATTTGTACTCATATAAAATATCATCCTGAACCTCTATTTTTTTCATCGTAGCCACATTACCAATTTCAAAATAACTTTGAATCGCATCTTCATTTTGCTCGTACCCCAAAAATTCCATTTGCTTAATTTGGCCTTCAACTTTTATTTTAAGATGTTGCTGAATGTATTGATCCACCAACGACTCCATCAATTTTTTATCCGTAGGTTGTAAAAGATTGATTTTAGATTTTGATTTAGATTTCAAAATTGCTTCTAAATCTCCAGTGAATATCTTACAGCTAACCTCAAGCGTTTTATCTTTTACATTGTACTGAATTTCGGTAACGCTTAAATAGATGGGATGCTTATTGGCTCCTGTAAAAACGAAAACCATAAAGACCAATAAAATTCGGGTTATTGAACTTGATTTATTTTTGAACATTATTTTTTATTTAAAATGTTTCCTTTAGCTTGTAATCAAAACTAGGTTTTTACTTTTAAGAAATGTACCGATTATGGAAGATTTTGTTTTTTACTTTAAACTAGGATGGCAACACATCATCAGCATTAATGCATTTGACCATTTGTTTTTCATCATGGCTTTAACCTCAATCTATCTGTTAAAAGACATAAAGCAGGTTTTATTTTTGGTAACCGCATTTACCATTGGACATGCCATTTCTTTGAGTTTGAGTATTTTAAATTTCGTGAAAATTAATAGCTCACTTGTAGAATTCTTAATTCCATTGAGCATAATTATAACAGCAGAAATTCAATTTGTAAAAAGCTTACATCCCAAGGCCCCATTTCGGTTTAAATATGTTTTTGCTTTACTATTTGGATTGCTTCATGGTCTTGGATTTGCGAATACGATACGAATGATTATGGCAGAGTCGCAACAAATAACACTACCACTATTTAGTTTTAATATCGGCTTAGAAATTGGCCAAATTTGTTTTGTCCTTCTATTGCTAATGTTGGCACATTTTTTTATAAAAATTATAGGATTACCTCAAAAATGGTGGATTCGTATATTAAGCACGATTGCATTGGGTGGAGGAATTTACTGGGCCATTATAAGATTCCCAATTTAAAAGGATAAAAATCATACATTTACAACTCAAAATAAACATCAATTATGCATAATAAAATCATAGCTTTTCTGCTATTGCCCTTTTTATTTGTTGCTGTTAAAGCACAAGATATTCGAAACAATCCAGGGAGTAATCATGGGAACCGTTTTGAGCAATTGGGTACTATTTTGCCAACCCCAAATGAATACAGAACAGCAAGTGGTGCTCCTGGTGCAAAATATTGGCAACAAAGATGCGATTATAATATTGATTGTGAGTTAGACGAAGCCAATAGAAGATTATATGGAAAAGAAACACTAACGTTTTTTAATAACGCTCCAGAATCATTGGATTATATATGGCTTCAACTTGATGAAAATCAACAAAGTACCAATAACAATGCAGATTATCAAAGTAGCAATGGTATGCCTAGGCAAATCAATGAGGGCGATATCATGAATATGCAAGGAAAGAAAGACAAGCCATTTGGGGTTAACATCACTAGGGTTATAACGAATGCCGGTGTTCCATTAAATTATACCATCAACAAAACCATGATGCGTATTGACTTACCTACACCTTTAAAATCTGGTCAACAATTTACTTTTAAGATTGATTGGAATTATTTTATAGCAGACCGCATGAAATATGGCGGACGAGGGGGTTATGAATATTTCCCTGAAGATGGCAACGATATTTTTACCATTACACAATGGTTTCCGAGATTATGCGTGTATAGCGATAACCAAGGATGGCAAAATCATCAGTTTGCAGGAACAGGAGAATTTGCTTTAATATTTGGCAATTACAAAGTAAAAATGACGGTCCCAGCTGATCATGTGGTAATGGCTACAGGGGTTGGTCAAAATTATCAACAAGTACTTTCTGCTTCACAATTTAAAAGATGGCAAACTGCTCAAAATGCAACTGATGTTACTGAAATCGTTACGCTTGATGAAGCCACTACAAGGGAAAAACAAAAAAGTACAGAAAAGAAAACATGGATTTTTTACGCAGATAGCGTTAGAGATTTCGCATGGGGCAGTAGTCGAAAATTTGTGTGGGATGCAATACCTGCAAAGGTTGAAGGCAAAAAAGTAATGTGTATGAGCGCGTATGGAAAAGAAGCTTATCCACTTTATCGCAAATTCAGTTCTAAAGTTATTGCCCATACCATAAAAACCTATTCTAAATTTACTATCCCTTATCCATATCCTGTTGCACAAAGCATTGAAGCTGCTAACGGCATGGAATATCCGATGATTTGTTTTAATTATGGACGTTGCGAAAAAGATGGCACATACAGCGAAGGAACAAAAAATGGTATGCTAGGCGTGGTTATACATGAAGTAGGTCATAATTTCTTTCCAATGATTATCAATAGTGATGAAAGACAATGGTCTTGGATGGATGAAGGGTTGAACACCTTTGTAGAATATCTTACTGAGGAATTATGGGACAATAAATTTCCAGTTGGAAGAGGACCTGCATATAAAATCGTGGATTACATGAAATTGCCAAAGGATCAATTAGAACCCATTATGACAAACAGTGAAAACATCATCATGTTTGGACCCAATGCTTATTCAAAACCAGCAACTGGTTTAAATATTTTGAGAGAGACAATTATGGGCAGAAAGAATTTTGATTTTGCGTTTAAGAAGTATTGTACCAGATGGGCTTTCAAACACCCTACACCCGCAGATTTCTTTAGAACAATGGAAGATGCAAGTGGAGAGGATTTAGATTGGTTTTGGAGAGGATGGTTCTACAACACAGACCCTGTAGACATTTCATTGGATAGTGTAAAATGGTCTGTTTTAAATACAGAGCCTACTGAAGCGAAAGTAAGTGAAGAAAAAAATACTTTTCAACCGTTACAAAAACCAATTCAAAACAGCTACGAAGACATTTCAAAAATTAGAAACAGAACAGATAAAAGTATTGTATTTGCAACAGATGCCGATACCACATTGAGGGATTTTTATTGGAGATATGATAGAGGTATGGTAAATGTAGATACAAATGCATTTGTAATCCCTGCACAAACAAGCAATAGAGAAGCATTAACAAATGATGAAAAAACGAAAATTGCTGGCGAGGTTCGTTTATACGAATTATCGATGAGCAATAAAGGTGGATTAGTAATGCCCATCATCATAGAATGGACGTTTAAAGATGGTAGCAAAGAAGTTGACAGGGTTGGTGTAAATGTTTGGAGAAAAAATGAGCAAAAGGTTGTAAAAACATATTTGAAAGAAAAAGAAGTGGTATCTATAAAATTAGATCCATTCAGAGAAACAGCAGATATTGATGAAAAAAACAACAGCTGGCCTTTATCTGCTACACCATCTAAATTCGAATTGTTTAAATCTAAAAAAGCAACGCCAAGAGGAGCCGTTGGTGGAAGAAATCCAATGCAGAAAGAGATAAAAAATTAATTGGGAAGACGATAAAAAATCTTCAACATATTAATAACCCACGGAAAATTCTGTGGGTTATTTTTTTAAACTTAGATTGTTTTTTAACGGTAAAAAAAATGTTTTTTTCACAAATCTTGTCTCGCCCACCATTTAAATGGTGGGCTATTGAAATCCTTCATTCCATTTTCAACATTTTTCGAGAATAACAAACATGGATGAAATACTTACATTAATTAAATGTCCAACCTGCATTAATCAAAACCGATTTACATTTTTTACAAAATTCTTTTTCTTGATCAAGACGATCTTTACCTTCTGCATCGTGCATTAAACAGTCGTTGACTGAACAATGTGGCAAACCTTGTGTATGCCCTAATTCATGAATGGCTACTTTAAAAAGTTTCTCCATTTTATTTTTACCATGTAATCTAAAAGACGATGCAATGCATGATTTGCCTGGACAATAACCTAATCCCATAACACCCCAATCAGGCGTATTTTTTGTTGTACTAATATCTCCTTTAGTTAGTCCAATGGTTAAGTAACCTGGTTTTGTTTGTGCACTGAGAAATTTTATTATCGAATCGGCTCTATGCCTTGTTTTAGCTTGATTGAGGGAGTTTTTTGGAAATTCTATGGGTTTGTTTATAATTACGTTAGCATACATTTTTTTTAAACACTGAGCTACATAATCAACATTTTCTTTTGGCATATCTACAAATGGCTGAATGGCAATAACAACCAATTTCTTTTTTGGAGGAGGTGAAGGGGGATTAGAATTTTTAGCGCTATCCTTATTATGACTCTGATTGCAAGCGGAAAATAAAATGGCGATGGCTAAGTAAAGCAGTGTTTTCATTTATTAATATTTAATTCAAAATTTAAAAGTAAAAAGTAGAAAAATTGAAATTGTACGACCCTTACTTATTATAAACATGGCGGATAATCACTTTTTACTTTTCACTTTTTACTTTTTACAACCCCGTTCTACCATCAACTATTTTTTTTCCTTTATTTTTCTTTTCCCATTCTATCATCTCAATGGGCTTGTCCATTTTTTTAGGCTTTTCGTTTGCTTGTTTTTGGTTGGTCTTTGCATTATCAGGATTCACTAAATTGTTGTTACGCCATTGCTCAGTTCTTATAATCCTTCCGGTACCTGGATCGTAATAGCGCCACTCCCCTTCCTTTACACTGTAAGGCGCAGCTTTTACCAGCTTGTAGTCAATAATTTCATTGCTGCCTGTACCATAAATTGCAACTGTGTCATAAGGGGCATCCGGATTATAACCGCGCCAGTTTTCCTCTCTTTCTATTGCACCTAAGTAATTATAATATTGTTGTAAGCCATCTTTTCCACCCAAAATATAATGTTCAACAGCCAGCAAATCGCCAATGGTTGAATACTTTCTCCAAAACCCGTGCTTTTCTCCTTTTTTATACAACCCCTCTTCCACATAACCTTCTTCTCCACGCAAAGGCCCAACTTCAATTACCCATTTCCCAATTTTTTGTGCAGCACTATTTATCGCATTAATGGTATCTCCATCTGCATTTAATTTAAAGGATTTGTATTGGCCAAATGAAAAATTTGAGCAAGAAATAAATAAAACAAAAAAAACAATTTTATATTGTTTTATACAATTTGAAACCATTGTTCGTGCGTTTAAATGATTAGTATTAATTTGTGTTCAAATTTACAATTTAAGTTTTCTAAAAACTGTTAATTTTCTTCAACAATATAAAATGAAAGATTTTAAAAAGTACTACATCATTAATACGGAGCCTGAAATTTTATACCATGCATTAACCAATGCAGCTACTATTCAATTATGGACAGGTTCTCCTGCAATTATGGAACCTATTGCGGATACAGAGTTTTCTCTTTGGGAAGATAGTATTTGTGGAAAAAACATATCTTTCGAATATGGTAAAAAGATAGTGCAAGAATGGTATTTTGGAGAACAAGAAACGCCTTCTATTGTAACCATAATTTTGCATCCAGATAAAAGCAAAACTTCTGTAGAGCTGCGTCATACCAATATTCCGGATGAAGATTTCGAATCAATAACTACTGGATGGACACAAAGTTATTTTGGCTCGTTGATGGAGTTTTACAATGATTGATAAGGAGAAAATCTAAAAACTATTTTACTTCCAATTTTAGTAAACTTTCATTTTCTAAAAATGCTTCAAGTTCATCGCCCACAACACATTCGCCAACTCCTGCTGGCGTACCAGTAAAAATATAATCTCCAATATTTAATGAAAAGTACATTGATATGTTGGCAATTAGTTTATCTATACTAAATATCATATTGCCTGAATTGCCTTGCTGTACTTTTTCGCCATTTTTCAAAAACGAAAAGTTGATGTTTTTCTTGTTGAAATCTGGTTTGATATCTATAAACTTACCAATTGCCGCAGAATTATCAAACGCTTTTGCTTTCTCCCAAGGAAGTCCTTTTTTCTTTAATTCATCTTGAATATCTCTAGCTGTAAAATCTATTCCAACGGTAATGCCATTGTAATAGTTAGAAGCATGACGCTCTTGAATATACTTTCCATTTTTACTGATGCGCAACACGAGTTCGCATTCGTAATGAAGTTCGTTTGTAAATTCGGGATAGTAGAATGGTGTATGGGGCTGTATGATAGCGCTTTTGGGCTTCATGAAAATAACGGGCTCATCTGGAATATCGTTGCCTAATTCCTTTGCGTGCTCAACATAGTTTCTGCCAATGCAAATTATCTTCATTGTTGTTTTTAAATGGGGTTAGAGATTATTCAGTAAACGAAAATAGTAAAAAGGAGTTTAAATTTCCAATAAGAAATTAATTTTTATTTAACTCATATGAAGTGCTATTGCAAATGGTCATTGTTTTGTCTATTCCAACAAATGCAAAACTTTCAATTAATTCTACTGATTTTTCAATTTTATGATTAATTATCGCCACTTCATCCGGCTTCCATTTCCCCAATACAAAATCAACTTGCATGCCTTTTGGAAACACATTTCCAATGCCAAATCTCAGTTTAGGATATTCATCGGTGCCCAAAATATTTTGAATATCCCTCAATCCATTATGTCCAGCATGCGTACCCGATTTTCTAATTCTAATTTTATCGATAGGAAGTGCTAAGTCATCAACAATAGTCAGTGTATTTTCAATGGGCACTTTTTCTTTTTCTTGCCAATATTTAAAAGCCCTTCCACTTAAGTTCATGAATGTTGTTGGGCAAACACAAACAAATATTTTACCTTTAATTTTTACTTCAGAAACAAAAGCCAATCTATCCGACCTAAAACTACCTCCATGTTTAGCCGCAAATGCATACACCACATCAAACCCAATGTTGTGGCGCGTGTTGGCATATTCATTTCCAATATTTCCTAAACCGACGATGAGGTATTTTGACATTTATATTTATTGTTTGGTGTTTGTGGTTTGTTGTTTGTGGTTTGGTGTTTGTGGTTTGTGGTTTTGCGTTTGGTGTTTGGGTTAATTTTACTTAACACATCATCACTCTATATTACCCATTAATCCCTAACGCAACGAACCGAAAACCCCACACCCTTACCGCCGCTTAATACGAATACAGTGCTATCGACATAGTCCAGGGCGCAGTACCCAGCTTCCGTTGTATTGTCCTCTGTAGAACTCCACCAGTAACCGAGGATGCCAATGTATTTGAATGTCCCATAACAATAGCCACCCGGAAGACCTGCAAAGCCACTGCTGGTGGTAGCACCTGTATTAGGTACATTCCAGCCCGTTGAACTCTTCATTGCGCCACCTGCGATTGGGCTACCTGGGATTGAACGTTGGTTTAAATTTGCATAAGTTGTATCCGCCCCTGCTGCGTCTAGGTATTTCAGCAACTTAATCCACTCCGCATCACTTGGTATATGATAGCCCTGTGGTGCTAACCCTCGCGCATCATTTACTGCATACCAATTATACAACCTTCCATATTTTGCACCATATTTTGCACTATCATTATCATACCAACACCAAGCACCCGTAGTTAGTACCGCCCATTGAGCAGGGTCGGTTACTTGAGGAATAATGTCTCCATTTCTGTAACGTGCTACACTCAAATTCTGAGTAGTCCATATTTGTGTGCCAATCTTTACACTAGGCAATTCTACTGCATTTGATGTTGTAGGAGCTTGCTGTAGGGTATTAGAGGTAGTATTTATTGTTACTTGAGCAAATAGATGAGGAGTTATTAAAAACAAACTCAGGAAGATGATTAGTTTTTTCATTTTTATTTATTATTTTTTTGTTCCACGCAAAGGGCGCAAAGGAGCAAGGTGTACAAATAGCCCTCAACACCAACCCTTCTCCTGAAAACGGAAGGAAGCGAATATCCAACTTTGATGATTGGTGAAAACACCAACATCGGCAGACAAAGGTTCGCAACCTTTTGAATTCATTGAACTTATTGAACCTTTTGAACCTCAGAAACCTTTGGTTTCTCTTTTAACACGAAGTCACGAAGGCACTAAGACACAAAGAAAACACATTTTTTAAAACCTAGCTTTGTGAAACGGAAAATACTTCCACCTTAAACCATTAAACCAGCGAAGCGAATTGAACGCTTCCCAACCTCTTGAACTCATTGAACTTATTGAACCTTTTGAACTTTTTTTACAAAAGCCTATTCAAAATCTCCTGCAATTCCGCTTCTGTTTTCACCAACACATCCCTTACTTTACTCCCTTGGCTTGCGCCTACAATTCCAGCGGCCTCAAGCTGATCCATTAATCTGCCGGCGCGGTTATATCCAAGCTTCATCCTTCTTTGTAATAAAGATGTACTTCCGCTTTGGCTGCTCACAATTAATCTTGCCGCATCTTCAAACAATGCATCTTTATCATTCACATCAAAATCTTTTCCGTCTGCATCTTTTTCATCAATATATTCTGGCAACATAAAGGCTTGAGGATATCCGCGTTGGTCGCCAATGAAATCAACTATTTTATCTACTTCTGGTGTATCTACGAAAGCACATTGTAAACGAACAATTTCACCATTGTAGTTGATAAGCATATCTCCTTTTCCAATCAATTGCTCCGCACCACCTGCATCTAAAATGGTGCGACTATCGATTTTGCTACTCACTTTAAAGGCTATACGCGCAGGGAAATTCGCTTTAATGGTACCTGTGATGATATTTACAGAAGGTCTTTGTGTAGCAATGATCAAATGTATCCCCACCGCACGTGCCAACTGCGCCAAACGCGCTATAGGCATCTCTACTTCTTTTCCAGCCGTCATAATTAAATCAGCAAACTCATCCACCACCAAAACAATGAATGGTAAAAACTGATGTCCTTTTTCTGGATTCAATTTTCTTTCTGCAAATTTTTCGTTGTATTCTCTAATGTTTCTGCAACCGGCTTCTTTTAGTAAATCATAACGATTGTCCATTTCTATACACAACGCATTCAACGTATGAACCACTTTTTTTGTATCCGTGATGATGGCATCTTCTTCTCCAGGAAGCTTTGCTAAGAAATGACGTTCAATGGTTTTATAAATACTCAACTCCACTTTTTTGGGATCCACCAATACAAATTTCAATTGTGATGGATGTTTGCTGTAAAGTAATGAAACCAATATCGCATTTAACCCTACAGATTTACCCTGACCAGTAGCTCCCGCCATCAACAAATGCGGCATGCTGGCCAAGTCAACTATAAAATTTTCGTTATCAATTTTTTTACCAATGGCAATTGGTAGTGCGAAATTATTTTTTGTGAATTTATCGGCCGACAATAAAGTCTTCATGCTCACGATTGTCTTTTTCGCATTGGGCACTTCAATACCAATTGTTCCTTTTCCAGGAATTGGGGCAATGATACGAATACCAAGTGCAGCCAAACTTAACGCGATATCATCTTCTAGGTTTTTGATTCTCGAAATACGCACCCCAGCAGCAGGAATAATTTCGTACAAGGTTACGGTTGGACCTACGGTAGCGGATATTTTCTGAATGCTGATGTCGTAATTCTTCAGCGTGTTAATGATTTGATTTTTGTTTTTCTCCAACTCTTGTGGATCTTGAATAATTTTTTCGCTGCCATGATTTTCTAGTAAATCCAAAGTAGGGAATTTGTAATCGCGCAAATCAAGAATGGGGTCATAAGGTGTAACCGAAACTTTTTTTTCTGAAACTTCCTCTTCTTTGTTTTCTGGTTCTACTTTTTTAATTTCAAGTTCTAAACCTTGTGTATTCATTGGCAATTCTTGAACAATATCATCTTGGTCCAAAACTTCTTCTACAGGTTCGACCTCTTCTTTTTCAACAATTTCCAATTCTGTTGCTTTTTCTTCAACACCAGACTCAACAAACAATTTCGCTTCTTCTTGTTTTTCTTTTTTGGGCTTAACTGGATCCATGGGTTCTTTTTCTGGCATCATGTCTACATCTGCAGATTTGTTTTTAATTGCCTGTATAAGTTTATTAAAAGAAGGGTTAAATCTCCAAATGACATAAGCCCAAAAAGCGATAAAAATGAATGCAAAAGTGCCAAAAGAACCAATAACTTTAAACAACCAGTCTTTACTTAAATCGCCAACTGCACCACCCCAAGGAAATGGATTTTTAGAGAAAAACGCAGAAGCCGTAATGCTAAATAAAGGAAGTCCAATAATTAAGTAACGTAAATTTCTGACGATTGAAAAAACAGACTTGCTGAATAATAAATTAACCCCAATAACAAAAAAGAAACCACAAAATAAATAAGATGCTACCCCAAACCCTTTGTACATAAACAAATGGGCGATAAAAGCTCCAAAAGTGCCCATCAAATTTGCCACTTCTGTATCTGTTCCCCAAAACAATTTGCTTCCTTCTGAAATTAATTTATCCTGATCTTCATCCCAAGTAGATAAATAAGATGTAAAAGACACAAAAAGAAGCAAAGACATCAATACAAATATGCTGCCTGTTATTTTATGCGTTCTTTCGTCTTTAATGAATTGTTTAAAAGTTACTTTCTGTAATTTTTCGTGCTTAAGATCAGCATCTTTAGCATTTGCGATGTTTTTTTCTTTTTTGGCCATGGTAAACAAAGGTATAAAATACCTGATAGTAAAAAATATTGAACCTTAATTTTTATGATTATAATTTTTGGGATAGATGGAAACAAAAAGCAAAATCCATCCCAGTATGAAGCACGTGCCACCAATAGGTGTAATTGCGCCAAGAAAATGGAATTCGGAACCAAGTATTGCTAATAAATATAACGACCCACAGAAAAAAATCAATCCAAAGGAAAAAAATCTGCAAGCAATTACCACAAATCGCTGATGGCCATTTTTGTACATTACTGTAGACGCAATCAAAATGGCAAATGCATGATAAAACTGATAACGCACCCCAGTTTCAAAAGTAATTAATGAAGCTGCGGGAATAATATTTTTTAGTGCATGTGCTGCAAAAGCACCCAATGCAACACTAAGTGCAGAAACGAATATTGCAATTTTTAAAAAAAAAGGGTGCATTATTTAATTGGTTGATTTTAAGTTTATAATTGCATCTATTGAATTAGAATTTAATTCAATAGCCTTAAGTTGAACATTTGCCTTTTTATAAAAACCCATTCTTTCTTTTAGTTTCATTTCAATAAAAAAAAGCAATTCGCCTTTGTTTATTTTTTTTAAAAGAGGGCGTTCTTTGTTATCATTAATAATATTTTCCAAAATTCTTGTTGGTGTTGAACTTAACAAAATGGTTAGACCATTATTGTTCATCCAATCCATATTGTTTTTAAAACAAGGGGTGCCTCCACCGCAAGCAATAATACAATTGTCATATTGCTCCATCTTCATCAGTGTTTCGGATTCTGCATTTCTAAAAAAATCTTCCCCTTTTTTTTCAAAAATTTCATCCACACTCAATCCTGTTTTTTTTTCAACTTCAAGATCAAGATCTATAAATTTTAAATTATGTTGGCTCGCCCAAATTTTACCCCAATGGGATTTTCCTGTACCCATAAAGCCAATCAAGAAAATACGCATAATTTAAGTTGAATTATTCTTTTATAAGTGCGTAATTTAATCAAATGTAAGTTCAAAATAGAAAATTTTAATATTCTATTCCTCTCCGTTTATCGATTAAAGTTTTTCTTATCTTCGCAAAAAAAAAGAAATGAATTTACACGAATATCAAGCCAAAGAATTACTGAAAAAATTTAATGTTCCAGTGCAAGAAGGAATTGCATGTAGCTCAACTAATGAAGCAGAAGAAGCATATCGCCAAATCCATGCTCAATTTGGGAGCAAGTTTGCTGTTGTAAAGGCACAAATCCATGCTGGAGGAAGAGGAAAAGGGAGCATAATTGGAAAAGATCAACGTGGAGTGGCTGTTGGAAAGAGCATGGAAGATGTAGTTGCCATTTCTGGAAATATTCTAGGTGGAACTTTAGTAACCATTCAAACAGGACCTGAAGGTAAATTGGTAAGTAAAGTATTGGTGGCTCAAGATGTATATTATGATGGACCAAATCCTGTAAAGGAATTTTATTTGTCAATATTGATGGATAGAAGCAGTTGTATGAATGTGGTAATGTACAGTACAGAAGGTGGAATGAATATTGAAGATGTAGCGCACGATACTCCAGAAAAAATCTTTAAAGAATACATTCACCCAGGTGGAAGATTACAAGGTTTTCAAGCTAGGAAAATCGCGTTCAATTTAGGATTGAGTGGTGAATCTTTTAAAAATTGCGTGAAATTTGTTACTAATTTATACAATGCATATGTAGAGTTAGATTGCGGCATGCTTGAAATCAATCCATTGTTTAAAACAAGTGACGATAAAATCATTGCTGTTGATTGTAAAATGAATATCGATGACAATGCTTTAATGCGTCATCAAGATGTAGCGGCTTTAAGAGATTTATCTGAAGAAGATCCTACAGAAGTAGAAGCTGGAAAATTCAATTTGAATTTCGTAAAATTAGATGGTAATGTAGGTTGCATGGTAAATGGTGCAGGATTAGCGATGGCTACTATGGATATGATTAAATTAAGTGGTGGCGAACCAGCCAATTTCTTAGACGTAGGCGGTACTGCAAATGCCCAAACAGTAGAAGCTGGATTCCGTATCATTATGAAAGATCCAAAAGTAAAAGCTATTCTGATTAATATTTTTGGTGGTATTGTTCGTTGTGATCGTGTGGCACAAGGGGTAATTGATGCTTACCAAAGCATTGGAAATATTGAAATTCCAATTATCGTAAGATTACAAGGAACGAATGCAGATGTTGCTAAAAAACTAATTGACGAAAGTGGTTTAAAAGTGCAAAGTGCAATATTATTAAGTGAAGCAGCAAGTTTGGTAAATCAAGCCGTAGCTTAATATATGATTTCTTAAATAATTAAAAGGGTTGACGATTTAAACGTCAGCCCTTTTTTTATACAAAATAAGATTTAATCCAATTTTTTAATACAGATAAACTTACTCGTAAACGTATTTATTAAATTTTTTGTATGCTTCTATGAAAAATAAATTTATCAAATCTCCTTTTTTAAATTTTTAATTTTGACTTTTGACTTAAAGATTAAAACATGCAATTCAGAAACGCAACAATCGATGACCTTCCAACCATAGTAGCTATTTATAATTCTACTGTTGATAGTAGAATGGTTACTGCTGATACGGAACCAGTTTCCGTTTCAGATAAAACCAATTGGTTTAATCAACATCACAGTAAAAGACCAATTTGGGTTGTTGAGCATGAAAAAAATGGAATTATTGGGTGGATTAGTTTTAAAGATTTTTATGGTAGACCTGCTTATAGTGGGACTTCAGAAATCAGCATATACATTCATGAACATTTTAGAAAAATGGGGTTGGGGAAGAAAATGTTGGAATATTCTATTTCAAAAGCACCTGAACTTGATATACATACATTGCTTGGATTTATTTTTGAACACAATACAAACAGCATTAAAATGTGTGAATCATTAGGTTTTGAAACATGGGGCAATTTGAAAGACATTGCCATCATGGATAACAAACATTACTCTTTAAAAATATTAGGACTTAAAATTGATTAATAGTCTGAGTGCGTTTTTGGCGTTGGCTTTTGTTTTGATTTTGATTTGTTAGAATCAGTTGGTGTTTTAGGAATTTGCTTATCATCAACAAACTCATCGGCTTGTTCATTCATAAAAAAATCTTCGCTATTATCATTTCCAGATTCTTGATTCAAACTATCTCCTGTTGTAGCAATATTTGCAAAATTTGATTCTGCATAAATTGGATCATTTTTCAATTCCAATGGCTGTTCAAATTCTGTAATTTTTCCGTAATTCAATTTTTTATCTGCATATACATTTTGCATAAAAATCCCCCACTTGGGTGCAGCCATTTCAGCACCACCACTATTGTTAGAATAAATTGGGATAAATGGATCTTCGCAACCAACCCAAGTTCCTGCAAGTAATTCGGGTGTATATCCCATAAACCAACCGTCTGTATTTCCATTGGTAGTCCCCGTTTTGCCAGCTGATTTTACTGGCAAATTATAACTTTGAATTCTTCGAGCTGTACCAAACTCTACAACACCTTGCATCATTTTAACCATCGAATAAGCATCAGCTTCACTGATGAGTTCTTTACTTTGTGAAATCGGGAACTCTTTGATTAAATTACCGTCTTTATCCTCAATACGAGTTAAATAAACAGGTGGAGTGTTATATCCTTTATTAGGAAACATCGTATAAGCCTGCAACATTTGCAACATTGGTATTTCCGCAGCACCAAGCGCTATCGATGGATAATTAGGCAATTTTGCGGTGATGCCACATTGTTTTGCAAACTCAATTGTTCTTTTTACTCCAATAGTTCCCATCAAATGCCAAGCTGCTCCATTTAATGATTTAGCCAAACAATATGCCATTGTGCCACCTCCAGTACTGATTGTTTTTCCACTGAGTGTTAAAGGGCCACCAGGAATGTATGTTTGAGGAGTATACCCTGCATCAGTAACACCAAGCGTATATAACAATGGCTTAAAAGTTGAACCTACTTGTCGGTTTGCTGAAACGTGATCATACTTAAACCATTTGTAATCAATACCTCCAACCCATGCTTTTATTTCTCCTGTTCGAGGGTCCATTGCGGCAAAAGATGTTTGTAATAATTGCTTGTGATACTTAATTGAATCAAATGGCGTCATTACGGTATCAATTTCATGATTTTTATTCCCCCACCATGAAAATATCTTCATTTTTACAGGCACTAAAAATGACTTTCTTATTTCACTACTATCAATGCCCTCTTCTTCCATATTTTTCCATCGTTCTGTAAATTTCATCGCAGCAACAATTACATTGTCATGACCTTCCCATAATTTATCCCCTCTATATTTAAAATACTCATTCAATTTTCTTTGCAACACGGGCATATGTTCTTCAACTGCTTTCTCCGCATACTTCTGCATTCTTGAATCAATTGTTGTATAAATCTTCAATCCGTCTCTGTATAAATTATATGGCTCATCCGTTTTTGGGTTTTTATTATTTTTACACCAATCTTTCAATACGTTTACCAAAACGGAACGATAATAAGGTGCCAATCCAATATTCTCATCAATTTTTTTATAGTTGGTAATTAACGGTTTTCTTTTTAATGCATCAGCTTGAGATTGTGTTATGTAAGGGTTATGTGCTAGTGCCATCTGATCAATTACAATATTTCTTCTTTCAAGTGATAATTTCGCATGCCTGATTGGTTCATAAATAAATCCCTTTAACATGCCAATTAAAACTGCAGCTTCTTCAATTTTTAAATCTTTAGGCTCTTTTTGAAAATACGTTTTAGAAGCATTTCTAATCCCATAAACATTACCCCACGGAGCGTGATTTAGATATAAGGTAATGATTTCCTCTTTTGTAAAATTTCGTTCTAATTTTACTGCAACAATCCATTCTTTAATTTTTTGCATACCCCTTACAAAATGATTTCCTTTACCTTGACCTAACATCATCTTTGCCAACTGCTGTGTAAGCGTACTCCCTCCGCCCTGACGACCCAATGAAACGATTGCACGTGCTAATGCTTTTGCATCTATTCCTGAGTGATCATAAAAGCGCTCATCTTCTGTAGCAATCAATGCATTTATTGCGTTTTGAGAAATTTCACTGTATTTTACTTCGCTTCTATTTTCTGCATAATATTTGCCCATCAATAATCCATCTGCACTTATAATTTCGCTGGCTAAATCTGCTTCAGGATTTTCAAGCTGTTGAATAGAAGGCATCTTGCCAAATAAACCAAAGTTTGCAGCAACAAAAATCAATATCAACAATAGAAATCCACCGAAAAATATGCGCCACAATATTAAAACTGATTTTTTCATACACTAATATTCAAAATTGGAAATCAAGTTATTTTTTAAAATTTTCCTGGATATTGGTTGTTTAATAATTTCTTGTACGTTTCTAAATCTTTATTGGATTTTAATTTATTTAGATTGTCTTCATTAATTATAATAAACATATACTTCGAAGCCGCCAACCAAGAAATTTGTGTTGGAGCTGTCGTTTTTATTTTATCCAAATAGCTTATATCATATTCGGCATTTTCAAATGTCGAAAAAACCAGTAAATTATTTTTCGAATCCAGTATATCTTTTACAATATTTTTTGTGCTAAAATTATTGGATGAATTAAATCGTTGAAACGCTACTTTGGCTTCATTTACATATACTGGGTCTACTTCTTTTAAAATCATAACTACAAAATGAGATTTATCTGGCTGCCATTTATAAACACCTTCAAAAGTTCCTGGCAACATTTGTATGGCAGAATCCTTAATCTTGACCATTGATTTTAAAACAGTAATTTTCGGTTCTGTTTTTTTAACAGCGTCAACGGTTTTACGGTCTACCTTTTGGTCTGTTGGAATCAATATTTTATCATCTTCCTCCACCCTTGTTATTTCCAATTTATTTAAATACGATTCAATTTCTTTTCTACGTGTTAATACATCAATTAAAGACTTTGCCTTCTCTGCTAAAGGCGATTCTGGATACATGCCAATTAAGGTATTTAAATTGTTAACCGCTTCGCTATCATAACCACATTTTACATAGTACATCGACTCTATAAATAATAACTGAGGTGACCAATATTGCTTTCCGTAAACACTATCTGCAATCTTTTTTAATTCAAATGCGGTATCATATTTTTCTTGAAAAAACAGATTATAAATATCCTGGTATTTTTTTGAAACTGCAGGATTGTTTTTCTCAGGCTGTAATGATGTGGGATCATTTATTTTTTTTGCAGAAACAGATTCACTAAAAGAAGAATCCAGTAAACTTTTATAATAAGCTGCTTTTTCTAGATCTTGAATTTTTGTATAACAAAAATACAATCCCAAATACACTTCGCCTTCTTTCAACCTTATTGGAAATCTTTGTAAATAAATATCATAGGTATAAATTGCTTCTTCGAAATCCTGCAAATCGTTTTGAAATATTTCTGCGAGTGTCAATAAGGCGGCAGCAATTTTTTCGTTACTGCTATCTATTTTTTCTGGGGTCAATGGCAAACTAAACAACAAAGATTCAAAAGAAATTTCCAAATTTTTGCCTGTTTGTGCCGTGCTGCTATCTGCAGGAGCTAACGGATCGACTGCATTTACCAGTATTGCATCTAATGCCGATTTTCGTCTCCAATTATCTGAATTTTCTCTATCTCCCCATTTTGCTTTAAACGCTGAATACCCTTTAGATTTTGCTGATGCATTATAAAAATACCATTCGCCTTTTGTGTTCGTTTTAAATAAATCTGGTGATGCATTTTTGTCCTCTGAAAAACTATTTAGTTTATTGCCATCATCAATAACATTTACCTCTTTTAACCCAGCTTCTTTGCGTGATTTTTTTACAAGCTTTTTTAACAAAGCATCACGCTCAGCAACAGGCAAAGAAGCTACCATTTGCAAACTATCTTCTAATAATATAATGTCGAGTTGATTGGCGGCTTTACGCAAACTTTCTTTTCTTTCAGCAACTTCTATTGAATCCAATTGTAGAGAAGGCTCAGTTATATCCAAGCTGTCATAATGATCAGCAGCTGATTTATACTGTTTTTGTGCGTAAGCAATTCTACCTAATGCAAGATGTACTTTATTTTTATAGGCAGCATTGGATTCGTTTACTATTAAACTTTTTTCATAGAAAGCAATCGCAGCCGTAGTGTCTGGCTTTTTCATACTTAAAATTCCGGCGCTGTGAAAAATTATATCTCTATAGGCCTCATACTTATCTCGCTTTGCCATTTTCAAAAGTTGCGCAATACTTTCATCCAATGCTTTCCCATTTCCCGAATCCCTAAGCATTTTTGCATTGTTTAAATGTGCAAAAATATCCATCAAAGGGTCTACAGTACGCTTTCCAGCTACACTGAAATATTCGTTGGCCCTATCATATTTTCCAGTCATTTCATATAGCTGACCCAATAAATACTGCCATCTTGCTAAATCTGTTTTATTATCTGCACTCGTAAGCGCTTTTTCAAGATATACAGCCGCACTGTCATAATTTTCTTGCTTAAAATACCAATATGCATTCACTTGGTTTAAATCGTCTTTCAACCTTATTGGTAAGTTTGGATCTTCTTGAAGTATGTTTATCAACCCAGCCGATTCTCCAAACAAATCTGCATCAATGTAATTTCTTGCCAACCAAATCAACGCTTCATTTCTACTAGGAGGTTTTGAAAATATACGCTTGAAAATATTTCGTTTCTCTTTATCCGCAATTGAAAGCTTGGTTAATGTTGCTGAACTATTTGCCCCTATAATCCGATTGTCGTCTTCATTTTTAGCTCTTGGGAAAAGATTGTAATTAATAAACTGAAAAGTTAGTGCAGCCGTATCAAATATTTTTCTGAAATAATACGCTTTACCAATTAGAAAATACATATTATCTACCCAATCCGTTCTTAAGTCATGTAATAAAATCCCTGCCGTTGATTTATAAATAACAGAATCCAACTCTGTCTCTTGTTGTGATGTGTTATCTAGACTATAAGGATAAAAACTAAGCAACTTCGCATAATCATCTTTTTGAGCAGCTTTTGCCAATTCTAGTACTTTATTAATCTTATTGTTTGCGTTGTAATAATAATTGTAGTGCGTTACATTATTCTGAATAAAACGACGAAGTTTGGTGAATTTTTTATCTGCTGTTTTTTCCGATCCTAATTTTTTCTCTTCGTATTCTTTTGGCTTTTTTTCTTTTCCAAATGGGTCAAATGTCCAAGTTGGCTGTGCAATTCCTGAAAACGAAATCAACACAAACAAACATATTATCGATAAATAATGGCAAGTCTTCCCATTCATGAATTAGAAAATATTAAATGCGGTTAAATATCGGCAATTTTTACCTTACAGCAATAAAAAAAGACAATAGAAATGAAAAGTTTAACGGAAAAATACAAATGAATTTTACTCCATTTAAATAAAATAAATAGATTTAGAAATAAGATATTTGATTTTCAAAGGAAATTATTCATATTTTTTATTCAGAGTAAAATAACTTTATCTTAGAAATTGTATGTTTACACACCAATTGGGATTATAATTTGGTTTATAAATTAAAGATATGGATCAGTCAGACATTACAAACAGACTAAAACGGTTGAAGAATAACTACAGATTGGTGTTAATGAATGAAGACACTTATGAAGAAGTTATCAAATTCAAACTCACGAGATTGAGTGTATATATTTCTATGAGCACCCTTTTTGTTTTATTGGTGGCTTTGACTGCTTCTTTAATTATTTTCACACCATTAAAATATTATTTACCTGGAGTTGGATATGGAAATGTAAAGCAAGTAAAAGAATTTCGCATGTTAAAAGCAAGAACAGATTCTATGGAAAAAGCTTTAACCCAACAGCATATGTATTATGAAAACATTGAGAAAGTGCTAAAGGGGAAAATTGTAATTTCAGACACCAATAACTTAAAAATGCCAAAATTGGAGAATATTGATGATTAATATTTTTCATCTTTTTTTAATTACCTATAAATTTTTTACTTATGTTTCAACAAAAGTCTAAATCAGAATCCAGTCAAGAACTTCAATCAATTAGTATCATCAGTTCCGACTCCATTATTAAAGGCGATATGGAAAGCGTGGGAGATATTCGAATCGATGGCAAGGTGATTGGCAATATAAATTGTAAAGCCAAAATTATCATTGGCCAACAAGGAATAATCGATGGCAATCTGAATGGAAGTCAAGCGGATATTTTAGGCACTATAAATGGCGACATTAAAATGAGTGGGCAATTGAATTTGATGGGCAACTCAATAATCAACGGAAATATTCATGTTGGAAAACTTCAAATGGAAAGTACAGTTA
>CALQKL020000006.1 GCA_943331145.2 Chitinophaga pinensis | reverse complement strand
GATAGTGTTTATGAGGTTTTTGAGGTTGGAGAGTTTGGTAGATTTTGTAGGGGTTGAAAATATTCAACCCTTACAAAAGGTTGGGCATTTCGTACCGTTTTATGTATTCAACACCAAACGCCAAACACCGAACGTATTGAATGTATAAAAAAAAGCCCCGAAAATTTCGGAGCTTTTTTTCTAGAAATATCTTAAAAGAATTAAGCTAATTCAACTTCAGCACCTGCTTCAGTTAATTTTGCTTTGATATCTTCAGCTGTTGCTTTATCAACACCTTCTTTAACAGGTTTTGGAGCGCCATCAACTAAATCTTTAGCTTCTTTAAGTCCTAAACCAGTCATTTCTTTAACCAATTTAACAACTGCTAATTTGTTTGCACCACCGCTCTTAAGAATAACATTGAAAGATGTTTTTTCTTCTGCTGCTGCTGGACCATCGCCACCACCTGCGCTAACTACTACTGCTGCTGCTGCTGGTTCGATTCCGTACTCTGATTTTAAGAATTCAGCTAATTCTTGAACTTCTTTTACAGTTAAACCTACTAAGGTTTCTGCTAATGCTTTAATTTCTGCCATTTTGTTTGAATTTTTTCCGCCTTCATTGTTTTGGACTCCGGCGGAGATTTAAAAAAATTGTTTATTGCCTTATTTTACCATCGGCCAGGTTAATTACTAATTTAAATTAAGCTTCTGGTGCTGCATCTTCTGACGCTGCAGGAGCTTCGGTAGCTGGAGTTTCTTCTACTGCAGGTGCTGCTTCTGCAACTGGTGCAGCTTCAACTACTGGAGCTTCTTCAACAACTGGTGCTACTTCTGCAACAGGTTCAGCTTTTTGTGCGTTATCTTTATTTTCTAAAGCCCCTAATACACGTTGAATTGGAGCTTGTAACAATCCAATCAATTCGCCTATTAATTCATTCTTAGTTTTGATTTGAGTTAACGCTTTCAATTGGTTATCTCCAACAAATACATCTCCATTGATAAACGCAGCTTTTAAAACTGGTTTTTCTTTGTTGTTTGCTTTACGGAAACCACTTAAGATGACAGCTGGATCTTTTGGATTTTCGCTGAACATCAATGCAGTTACTTTATGCAAAGAATCAAATACGCCTGCATATTTTTCAGCATCCAAACTTTCTAATGCTTTTTTGATAAGCGTGTTTTTAGCTACTTTCATTTCAACTTGCTTGTCGAAACAAACGCTACGTAATTTACCTACCTGAGCTACAGTTAAACTTTCTGTGTCGGTAATGTAAAAGTTATTGTATTGAGAGAATTTACCTTTCAGCAATTCTATTACCTCATTTTTTTCTTGTTTTGTCATAACAAATATTTTTACCCTGGGCCTTTAACCCAAGCGGTTGAGATTTAGTTTAGAACAGATTTTGTGTCTACCATAATGCCTGGGCTCATTGAGCTCGCCATGCTTACCCCTCTTAGGTACAAACCTTTTGAAGTGGCTGGTTTTAATTTAATGATTGCGTTGATAAATTCTTGGCAATTTTCAGCAATTTTTTCAGGTGCAAAACTTACACGTCCGATTGATGCATGAATGATACCTACTTTATCAACTTTGAAGGCGATTTTACCACCTTTCAAATCTTTAACAGCACCAGCAACATCATTTGTTACCGTTCCTGTTTTTGGATTTGGCATTAAGTTACGAGGACCTAACACTTTACCCAATTTACCAATTTTAGGCATTACAGCCGGTGTAGCAACGATAACGTCGATATCTGTCCACCCGCTTTCTATTTTTGTGATAAATTCGTCTAATCCAACATAATCAGCACCTGCAGCATTTGCTTCTGCTTCTTTATCTGGTGTGCACAAAACCAAAACTTTTTTAGTTTTACCAGTACCATGAGGTAAAGAAACCGTTCCACGAATGGCTTGGTCTGCTTTTTTAGGATCAACGCCCAACTTAACGTGTACGTCTACTGAGCTATCAAATTTTGTAGTGTTTATTTCTTTAACTAAAGAGGATGCTTCCTTAAGCGTGTAAGCTTTGTCGGCGTCAACCTTAGCATTGGCTATTTTTCTTTTTTTAGTAATCATTGTTAAAAAAATTTATATCCGGTGTTTAATCCGAATGGTTGACGATTTAGTTATTTTCCCAAGGAGCTGTGCCTTCTACGTTTAAGCCCATGCTACGTGCAGTTCCTGCAACCATACTCATTGCGCTTTTTAACGTAAATGCGTTTAGATCAGCCATTTTATCTTTTGCGATTTCTTCAATTTGCGCCCAAGTAACTTTACCAACTTTTACACGGTTGGGTTCTTTACTTCCGCTAGTAATCTTAGCTGCATCCATAAGTTGTACTGGAGCTGGAGCAGTTTTGATTTCAAAATCAAAAGATTTGTCTGCGTAAACAGTAATTAATACAGGTAATACTTTTCCTGGTTTGTCTTGGGTTCTCGCATTGAATTGCTTACAGAACTCCATGATGTTCAAACCCTTCGAACCTAACGCGGGACCGATTGGCGGCGCTGGGTTGGCTTGTCCTCCTTTACATTGGAGCTTCACATAGCCGGTGATTTCTTTTGCCATTTTTTTTAATTTTTTGGTGATAACGTTTTAACAATTGCTAAAACTCCCAAATCCATCATTAGATAGATTCTTAATAATAAAGAACTGATTGGGGCGGCAAAGCTAATAAAATATTTTATAAAAAAAGCATTGTTGTGGATTTTTTTTGAAAGGATGATTATTGTTTGGGGTTTGGGGTTTGGTATATATATAGCATCTAGTATCTCACATCTAAAACATTTCCTCCAACAAAAAACCCTCATAATTTTCATTACAAGGGTTATAATTTCATTTTAAGCTTTAATAAATTTTATGCGATTTTTTCAACCTGCATATAATTCAATTCTACAGGAGTAGCGCGTCCAAATATTTTTACTTGTACTTTGATTTTCTTTTTCTCGTCGTTTACTTCTTCGATTACGCCATTGAAATCGTTGAAAGGACCGTCGATAATTTTGATGGTTTCTCCAATGATGAATGGTTCGCTCATGGTAACACTACCCATATCGCTCATCTCATCCATTTTGCCCAACATTTTGTTTACTTCTGATTTTCTTAGGCTAATGATTTGTCCTTTTGATCCTTTACCATCTGTTAAGAAATGCATTACATTGCTTACGTTACTGATGCTTTGAACAATATCATCTGGAAGTACTGAACCACTAACTTCAATCATAATGTATCCAGGATAATAATTTCTTTCGCGCATTACCTTTTTGCCATTGGCAACTTTATACACTTTCTCAACTGGTAGAAAAATCTGTTTAATGATTTTATCCCAACCATTACGAATGATATCTTTATCTAAATATTCTTTTATTTTACGTTCCTTTCCGCTAACAACCCTCAAAACGTACCATTTTGTTTCTTTTTCAGCAGGTGTTGGAACTGTATTTTCAATCGTTTGTATGTCTTCCATGATTACTTAAATAGTGAGTAGATGAATTTCATTGATCCACTGGCGATAAAATCCATTCCGCCAACAATCAAAGTAATGAATAAAGTAGCACCAATTACAATCATTGTAGATTGTTGTAATTGCTCCCATTTTGGCCAGCTTACTTGCTCTACCAATTCAAGATATGATTCTTTTACAAAATTTTTAAACTTGTTCATATTGTTAGTTTAATGTCGTTTATTGATTTATTCGCTTTAACTAATTAATCTCTATTATAAAATTGCCTAAAACGAAAACCCTAAATTCAGCACGGGCACTAGGATTCGAACCCAGATCAAAGGTTTTGGAGACCCGTATGCTACCGTTGCACCATGCCCGTAGAAAGCAAAAGCTATCCTGATATGATTCAGGACAGCTTTTGAATTTATTTTTTAAAGATAGTTATTATCTTTTAAGTTTTTGGTAATTACAAAAAACTATTTAATGATTTCTGTAACCTGTCCTGCTCCAACAGTACGTCCACCTTCACGAATCGCAAACTTCAAACCTTTTTCCATCGCGATTGGTTGAATCAATGTAACTGTTAAATTGGTATTATCACCAGGCATGATCATTTCTGTACCAGCATTCAATGTTACTTCACCAGTAACGTCTGTAGTACGGAAATAGAACTGAGGACGATATTTGTTAAAGAATGGCGTATGACGTCCACCTTCTTCTTTGCTCAATACGTAAACCTCACCTTTGAATTCAGTGTGTGGAGTAATTGAACCTGGCTTACAAAGAACCATACCACGACGGATTTGAGTCTTTTCAATACCACGTAACAATAAACCTGCGTTATCACCAGCTTCACCTTCGTCCAATAATTTTTTAAACATCTCAACACCTGTAACTGTAGAAGTCAATGGTTTTTCCATCAAACCTACAATCTCGATACCTTCACCAACTTTGATACGACCTCTTTCGATACGACCAGTTGCTACAGTTCCACGACCAGTGATAGAGAATACGTCCTCAACACTCATCAAGAAAGGTAAATCAACTAATCTTGGAGGTAATGGAATGTAGCTATCAACAGCTGCCATTAACTCATCGATTTTAGCCACCCATTTGTCTTCACCAGCTAAAGCGCCAGTTGCAGAACCTTGGATAATTGGCGTGTTATCACCATCAAATCCATAAGATGATAATAACTCACGGATTTCCATTTCAACTAATTCTAATAATTCTGGATCATCAACAAGATCTACTTTGTTCATGAAAACCACAATTTGAGGTACACCTACCTGACGAGCCAAAAGGATATGCTCTTTAGTTTGAGGCATTGGACCATCAGTAGCCGCAACTACTAAGATAGCTCCATCCATTTGAGCCGCACCAGTGATCATGTTTTTAACGTAATCGGCGTGACCTGGACAATCTACGTGTGCATAGTGACGAGTAGCAGTTGCATACTCAACGTGCGCAGTGTTGATCGTGATACCTCTTTCTTTTTCTTCAGGAGCACCATCGATATCGTCATAATTTTTCTTTTCCGCTAAACCTTTTTTTGACAAAACATCGGTTATAGCGGCTGTAAGTGTTGTTTTTCCATGATCTACGTGACCGATGGTTCCAACGTTAAGATGGGGTTTATCCCTCTTGAATGATTCTTTTGCCATTTTTTAAATTTTATTTATTGTTTTGAAATTTTATTTTATCTGCATTTATAGTCCGCAAATAATTGACTTAATTTTTAATATTGAAAGCAACGTTTTTTATTGCTTGAATACTTTTTTGAGCCATAGGTGAGAATCGAACTCACGACCCCTTCCCTACCAAGGAAGTGCTCTACCCCTGAGCTACCACGGCTTGCAGAGCATGACTAAAAAACCAAGAGCGGAAGACCGGGCTCGAACCGGCCACCTATAGCTTGGAAGGCTATCGCTCTACCAAATGAGCTACTTCCGCATTTTTCATTCAACTTTTGGTGTTCAGCGTTTGAAGTTGCTTGAAACTTCAAACTTTTTAAAGAACTGTGGGCAGTGGTGGATTCGAACCACCGAAGTCGAAAGACAGCGGATTTACAGTCCGCCCCATTTGGCCACTCTGGTAACTGCCCTTAAAAAAATGAGCCGAGGAAGGGAGTCGAACCCACGACCTGCTGATTACAAATCAGCTGCTCTACCAACTGAGCTACCTCGGCATTTTTTATTTTAAGCAAATCTAGTTTTAGCAATGGCCTTCGATGAAACAACGTCACATCTCTCTACCTTTCGCAAGCAACTTTATTTTAAGAACTCTTCCTTTGAATCGAGATTTTTATTAATCTCTTTTTTAAGGAAGGCAAAGGTAAGAGAAAATGATTAATAGCAAAAAAACTTCTTGACTTTTTTTAAAAAAAATCAAAAAAAAAATCTTTCCGCTTGGAAAGACCTTTTTTTTACTTGATTTTTTTACAACTAATTTTTATCTTTTTGCTTTTTTATTTGGTTTACAATTGAATCCATTGCCATTTCAAAACTCTCTTCAAATGATTTGCAGGATTGCTTTACAAAGAATTCATGCTTTGGTATGGCTACTTTTATTTCTACGATTTTATCTTTTATTTTATGTACAATGTTATCTAGTTTCAAATAAATATTCACATTTATAATCTGATCATGAAATTGATTTAATTTTTGAATTTTGTGCTCAATGTGATTTTTCAATTTGACGTCTGCATCAAAATGAACAGTTTGAATGTTTAAGTTCATACGATAAATTTTTTAATGATTAATTTGATTTATGGCTTTTTTTTCATCTAAGCTTTCATTGTATAATTTACTTCATTAAACGGAACTATTCAAATAAAATTACTTTTTTGGCAAAATTTTATACCGGGTGGTGACATGAAATAACCATAGAAACGTAAATGAAACTATCCAGTAAGCATTCTCAGGGGATTCTTAGCTTAATTATCATTCAATTTGGCCTTACTTACTAGGCCTTAGGGTGTGCCTGCTTATGAATATCCTTTAGTTTCTCGATTGTATTATGGGTATATATTTGAGTGGCAGCCAAACTGCTATGTCCCAATAATTCTTTTATTGCATTTAAATCCGCTCCATTATTACTCAAATGCGTTGCAAACGTATGCCTTAGCACATGTGGACTTCTTTTTTGAATTGTAGTAATTAATGACAAATTCTTTTTTACCGCATTATACACCCATTTGGCATACAACTTTTTGCCGTTCTCCCTAACTAGCAAACATTCTACATCTGGATTGCTTATTTGTTCTGCTTTGACTTTTTGGTATTCCAAAATTTCAGCCAACAAATCTTTGCCTATTGGAATAATGCGCTCTTTATTTCCTTTCCCCAATACTTTTATGGTAGAATTATACTTATCAATTGCCGCGTTTTTCAATCCAATTAATTCTGCTTGCCGTATTCCTGTGTGATACAGAATCATCAACACCAAATGCTCCGTTTTACCATTCCAATCTTCTTCAAAGGTTACGTTTGAAAACAACGTATCGGTATCTCTTTTATCCACGAACTCAGGCAGTCTTTTATTTTGCTTTGGTGTAACAATGGTAGCCATTGGACTGGTTTCGATTTCACCTTGACGAAGTAAATATTTGAAAAACGTTTTTAATGTTGATATTTTTCGATTGATTGTTTTGGAACTCTGTTTATTCATTTTAAGTTCCGCCAACCAAGACCTTACCAATCCAGACTTTATAGATTTAATTTGCTGTTCGTTAAATTGAGTTTGTAAATAATCGAAGAAATCAGTTAGATCAGTATTATAGGATGTAATGGTGTGTTGCGCGTAACGCTTTTGAAATTTTAGATAATCTAAAAAATTACTGATGTATAGTTGGGGCGTATTATCCATAAAAAATCCGATGAACGAAGTTAATTAAAACTATGTCCATCGGAAAATATATTAAATGAGCAGGAAATTAATCGAATTTCCCAGCTGCCATTTGTTGCTTGTAAACTGCTTTCAAAACTTCTGTTCTACGCTTGATAGAAGGCTTAGTAAAACATTGTCTTTCTCTTAAATGCAATAAAACACGACTTTTTTCGAATTTCTTCTTATACTTTTTTAATGCTTTGTCGATGTTTTCACAATCTTTTGAGTCGATAATTAACATAATTGATATCCTTTATTTTTTTTAATGCTTGTTTTGTGGAGCGCAAATATAGAATTATAATTGAAAATAAAAAATTAGTTTTCAAGAAATTTACGAAATTAGCGCATGTTTACAGGAATTATTGAAAATACAGGTATAATTAGCGACATTTCCACCCACGGAACCAATAAAACATTTTGGATAAAATCAACGCTTTTTCCCGAATTAAAAGTAGATCAAAGCGTTTCTCACAACGGCGTTTGTCTAACCGTTGAAGCCATTCAAGAAAATACATACCAAGTAACGGCGATTTTAGAAACCCTCCAAAAAACAAATCTGAATCACTGGGAATTGGGCACTGAAATAAATTTAGAGAGATGTATGCTCATGAATGGTCGATTAGACGGCCATATCGTTCAAGGTCATGTGGATTGTACCGCAACTTGTATTGCTGTTGTTGAAAAAGAGGGCAGTTGGGAATACCAATTCCATTTCGATAAGCAATTTGCACATTTAGTTATTGAAAAAGGCTCTATTTCTATCAATGGCATTAGCTTAACCTGCTTCGGAGTTTCTAGCGATACATTTAAAGTTGCCATCATTCCATACACTTATCTCCATACCAATATCAAACACATACAAGTTGAAAGCCTTGTAAACATTGAATTTGATTTGATTGGAAAATATGTAAGCAGAATGGCTCAATTAAAATAAAACTTGATTTACACATAGCCTCATCACAAATTGACTCCCATTTTTGGACCATGTAATTTGAGATTAAATGCTTTTTCCTTTCATCGCTTCTGCAATTGCCATATCCATAATCCTTTCGGCATAAGGCCTTGAAATAGAGTTCAGCGCTTCCGTTTTTTCTTGAACCAAATTTTTATCATCCATGGTTATTGCCAATTGTAATGCTTGCATCGCAGTTGCCGTATCAATCATCTCTGCCTGTGTAAGTAATTGGCTATTTTTTTGTAAGAATTGTTCTGTAGTTTTTAAAAGTTGTTCGCCTTCTGTTTTGGCTTCTGCAAGGGCTCGAAGCACAATATCCTCTTTTGCATGAACCATAGAATCTAAAAGCATTTGCTCAACAGTGGCATCATCTAAATTCAACCTTGGCTTAACTTCAATTGTTTGAGATACCCCACTTCGTAATTCTTTTGCCGATACCACTAAAATGCCGTCTGCATTTATTAAAAACCCAACTTCTACTTTCGGCAACCCTGCTGGCATTCCTGGAATGTTTTTTAGGTTAAATTCGGCAAGTTTTCTATTGTCTTTTACCAAATCTCTTTCCCCTTGATACACACTTATTCGCATAGAACCTTGTCCATCAATTTGAGTAGTATATTGTCTTGATGCTTTTGAAGGTATTTTAGCATTTCTAGGAATCATAACATCCATTAATCCACCTGCAGTTTCTATGCCCAAGCTCAACGGTGTAATGTCGAGCAATAAAACATCTTTAGTATTCCCAGCCAATACATCCGCTTGTAAAGCAGCACCAAGCGCCACCACTTCATCCGGATTAACTGAATCATTTACCACTTTACCATAAAAATCGCCAACCATATTTTTTACCAAAGGAACCCTTGTACTTCCGCCCACCATAACAACATTGTTGATATCCGATTTCTTCAACCCAGCATCCAACAAAGCTTGTTTACAACATGTTATTGTGCGTTCAATCATTGGTGTAATCAAGTGCTCAAATTCAATTAACGACAAGTTTAAAGTCCACTTATCAATCACTCCAGAAAATAAATCCGATTTGGATAGATGTTTTTTCGCCTCCTCAGCTTTCAATCTAAACATTTGCATCATTGTCTTATCCTTTTCTAATATTTTTTCATCGACGCCCAATTGGGAAATCCAATGTTGAACAATCATAGCATCGATGTCATCGCCACCCAAATGTGTATCTCCGTTAGTAGAAAGCACTTCAAAAATGCCATTAGAAATGGATAGGATTGATATATCAAATGTTCCGCCACCTAAATCATACACGGCAACTGTTTCGCTTTTGCCAACTGAAGAATTTTGCAAACCAATCCCATATGCTAAACTTGCAGCCGTTGGCTCATTTATAATCCTCAATACCTCTAATCCTGCTAGTTTTCCTGCATCTCTTGTAGCCTGCCTTTGCTCATCATTAAAATATGCTGGAACCGTAATTACCGCTTTATTTACCGGTGTTTTTAAAATATGTTCGGCTCTTTCTTTTAACGATTTTAAGATTAGCGAAGAAAGTTCGGTGGGTGTGTAAAACAAATCACCCATTTGTATTTTTACGACTGCCGATTCGTTTGCATCTGCAACATATTTATAACTGATTAAATCTTGTAATGCTGTTGCTTCCTGATAACTTTTTCCCATCAATCTTTTCACAGAAAAAACCGTTCGCTCCGGATTAAGTTCCAATTGCGACTTCGCCAATTCACCTACCGTTATTTGCCCATTTTTTTCAAAATGAATAACAGATGGCACAATTGAACTTCCATTAAACTCTTTTAAAACAATTGGCTTTTTTGTTTCAGGATGCACAATAGCAATCAAACTATTTGTTGTTCCCAAATCTATTCCTACAATTATTTCATCTTTCTGTAAACTTCCGGTTGAAAGATTTATACCAATTTTAGCCATGAATTTTTTAATGGTAAAGATATTAATATTAGTCGATTGATACGAGCTAATTAAGAATGAACTTATTGAATTACGACAGGAATTACGGTTTGTATATTATTGGGACCATCCACCTTTAAAAAATAAATGCCCGAATGAAGAATTTCTTTTGCAGATAATTTAAACCCATTATTGATATTCGTTAGTATATACTCAGCAGATTTTAATTGTTGACCTTTAGCATCCATGATATGTACAAGATATTTCCCTTTGTGCTGATCTGTAAAGTAAAGTTTGATTAGTTTATTTTCAACTGGATTTGGCGAAACATATATCTTGTTTTTGACCACAGATTTTGAAACCCTTACAATATTGCTGTAAGATTTCGATCCATCAAAATCAACTGACTTTACACGATATAACACATCATCCGAACCAACCAATGAATCTAAAAATTGATAACTACCTGATTGGCCATTATTAAATGCTGAAGCTATAGCTCCAATTATAACAAAAGATCTCCCATCAACACTTTTTTCTATTTCGTAATTAGATACGTTGATTTCATTTTCAACTTTCCAATTGATTTTATTGATGTTTTTTGAAACATTTTCAGCTGTTATTGAAGTGAATTTCACTGGCACAGTTTGCACCGGTTTAAACATCAAATAAAAGCGATTAGGGTTCGACGATAGTGTGTCACTTGTTATAGCAAATCGAATCAAATTGATATTGTTTAGCAGTAACATTTGCTGAACACCTGTATATCTATCTACCAAAATTGGTTTCAACATACCATCTTCAAAATTTTCGAATTTTATAGAAAGGTTATACTGAAGATTTTTTAGCTGATTTAGCTTATAGAAGATCGTGTCTGCAGCATTCGGCAACGCTCTTTTTTCTGCAGCAAGTGTTTTATCACTTTGCAAAATTGACAAACCTTCTGAATTGCCTATAAATAATTTTGATGCGTCAGAATAATTTAATTCATTTTGAAATGTCTCATCAAATAAAGAAACTACACCATCTAATAATACAGAACCTTCGTTTGTTTCACGATTCAAATTCACGAATATCTTTTTTACCGATTCTGTTGTAGTTCGGGTAACAATGGCATCATTTTTTACTTTACAATTTTCATTAAACGATAACGTTCCATCTCCCAAAGCACTATCCGCTTTTACAAAAAATGCTTGTCCAGATTGAATGTTTATATTTTGATTTGAAGCGTTATAATAACTTGAAGTATTTGGATCAGGAGGGACAGCAATATACCCTTCTCCCACCCTTACTAATGTTCTGTAGCCACCCCCGTAATATGTAGGTGTTAGTTTAGGGTCCCAAACATAATATACATCTTGCACTCCACCAGTTCGAATTAGTTTACTAAGGTCGATTGCTGAAGCATAAGGATTACCAACCGATTCAAATTTATTTGCAACAACTGAAATTGTTGGCGGCGGATTAATTGGTTGATAAATAATACCTGAAGTCCTTAAAGTAGTTGCTGTTGCCGCTTGATTATATGTTGTTACAGATCTGTCGCCTCTAACAAACAATGCATATCCTTTTGGATTATTGATGCTGTTAAAAGTTGAATTAACGCCTTCCCAACTATTTGAAAGTGCGTTATAGGTTTTTATGGTTGCTCCATTTTGAGAATAAAAATCAAAACCCAAACTTGGAGATAATGCATTTGGCAAATTGCTTACTAACGTTGTACCATACCCTGGCTTACCATTTACCAATGCAGCATTCCCTTCTTGCCATGCTGCTTTTATGGTTTGTCCAGAAGTTGGTGTTGATAAAAATTGCCATGCCTTAAAGTGATTGGGTACATATCTTTCTATGGTAACATTGCCAATAATTTTATTGCCAGAATATACACCTGAATTTACACCATCCGATGTCATATCCGAAATGTTTCCAGTTTTTACCGAATCTGAAACTATGGTGATGTAATTATTGGTATTTAAAGTACAATTGCTTTTTCCAAATGACAAATCCCCTAATATTTTCAAAGTATCATTTACACCAATTATTGAAACCCCATTACTGTTGCTTATTTTTAAATTTTTGATCTTGCTTTTAAAGAATTTACTTGGTGTAATTGTTTGAGCTGCATTGGTTCCATTTAAATTTATTGAACCATTTATTGCATTTATTGTGCCTGAGTTTGTGATTGAGCCCGAAATATTTAAAGTTTGATTATTTAAAATAAGCGTCGCGCCAGAACTTACTAAAAGATTATTGCAATTGGCATCAGCACCAGAAACGATTGGATAATTTGTTGCACCTGACGGAATATTGACATTTGCGGTATTTAAAGGTACGCCACCGCACCAGTTTATACTATCGTTCCAATTTTGATTCAATCCCAACCAAGAACCTGATTCTGTTATTTTATGTCTGCCAGAAACCTTTGACGAAATGGGAAGCCCACAGCTACCATTTACGATACAATAATAATATTGTGTATTTACTAAATTGGTTGGAGGGGATAATGTGCTAGACGTTGCCCCTGGTATAATTGTGCCTGTTTGATTGGATGAGTCATTATTTGCATACCATTGATAAGTAAGATTGAAGCCATTTGCCACCACACTTAACGGATTGGCTAAGTAATTCTGACAAATTTGTTGCCTACTATTACTAGGCTGTGTAGAAATAGAAGTTAAGGGTTTTATGTTGATGGTTCCTGTTACAGTTGAAGCCAAGCAACCTCCCAGCAAATTAATAACATAATTATTTTCCTTAACCAAAGATGAAGACCCTGCCAATGTTATGATATTATTTGCAAAGCTAGCCGTTACGCCCAAGGGTAATGAGTCTGTTTGTATACTTGAAATTCCAAACACAGAATAAGTTATAGATGAAATTGGTGAACCAGTACAAATGTTTTGAAAATTAGACCCAATTGCAGAGGTTAATTGAACGGTATTTTGAGGCAATACAGAAATAGAAAACGAAGCGCTGACAGCTTGTGGATTTGATGATACAATTCGAACTAAATATCTTTTACTGAACAACGCATTTGATGGAATAGTAGCATTGATAATTCCGCTTTCAGTTCCATTTAAAGTGCCAATAATTTGAGGGTTCTCAAAACTGCCTGTAGTATCGCTCATTTGCACATTAAAAATATTGTCATTAGCGAAGTCACTACATCCTGTTTTGAAAGAAATCGGCAAACTGGTTCCCTGACAATTGTACCTTTTCACTGAATCAATTTGTATCAAATATTTTGAAGACGTATATTCCCATAGGTCATATGTGCCGCCATTTATGTCTATTCCAGAAATTATAAATGCTTTGTTTCCTAACGTAAGTCCAATCGAACCTCTACGAGCAGAACCTGAAAAATTGTTCATTTGTCGCCAAGTATCCGTTTGTTGATTATATTCAAAAAAATCACTTCTATTTGAAGTTAAATAACCAAGCCCAATATACCCTTTTCCCTGAATGGCAAATGCGGTTGGCATTTGACGAGCAGTACCCAAGCAACTTGACTTTTGGGTCCAAGTATTTATTTGAGGATTATATTCCCAAAAATCCTTTTTGTAAGTACCGGCTGAAATTCCAAAACCGAAATAACCTTTGTTGAGTATTGTTATCCCAACTGCTGCATATCTAGCACCGCCAGGAAAATCTGTTTTTCTTGTCCAAGTATTATTTGATTGGTCATAAGCCCATAAGTCGTTTAAAAAATCACCTGTATTACTTTTGCCCAAACCTACATATCCAATTCCGCCAATGGTAAATGTAGATGCGAGGGACCTTCCTACACCACCGAGATTTGCCTTTTGTGACCAGGTATTCAATTGAGGGTCGTATTCCCATAAATCCCCTTGACCATTTCCAGTACATACATATCCTTTACTTCCAACACTAAAACCAACTGAAGCAGATTTCGCTATAGGCAAATTTTGTTTTCTTGTCCATAGATTGTTTGTTGGATTGTATTCCCAAAAATCATTTGTTGCATAAGTGCCATTAGCACCAGTGCCAAAATATAATTTATTTTCAATAGCAAACCCTATTCCATAAGTTTTAGGGATAGTACCCACATCTGCCCTTCTCACCCATGAATCTAAAAGTTCATTTTCAACTGGAATGTCAATTTGATTGGAACTTATAATACTGGGGCTGCTCGAAACCACTCTAATTTCATAATTTCCTGAAGGAATCAAACTATTTGGCAATTGAGCTTGAATAAATCCTGAAGTAGTACTTGAAGAAGTACCAATTACAATAGGCGAATTAAATTGCCCATTTAAATCACTTAATTGAGCTATGAAAACATTGTCATTTGAAAACGAACCTGTTATTACATAGTTTATTGCAACATCCCCTCCGCTACAAAAGAATGCGTTATTGGAAGATATTTGTATGGATTGAGCACTGCTTCTTCCATTTATTAAAAAAATGAAAAAAAATAAGACAAGAAAATATCTAGCAACACCCATTTTAAAATATATTTTTCAAAGTAACGTAATGTTACAAAATAGAATCTAATTCATTGTTTTGAAAACCATTTTCTTGAAGTGCTGTACCTTTTTATTGATTTTTACAAAAAAATGAAATTCCAAGAGTTAGAAAAATTTTTCTTTTTTTTAACAGATGGCTAAGTTAAATGATAATAAATAAAAATCAATGGAATTGATTTGATTTAAAAAACAAATTAATGATAAGGTAACTTGAAAGAGATTTCGTCTAATTTGTTAGAAATAATCTAAATAATTGTGATTAACGCATTAAATAAATCTTACCATACCCTTTATTGAAAAATCTATCTGTATTGTCATCTACACTTCTATACTTTTCTAACGCTTTATTGTGATGATTTGTCAAAACTCTGTAAATATAAACCCCATTTCCAAGTGGCTGTCCATACATGTCAGATCCATCCCATTTATACGAAGTGATATTTCTTCCAATATGAATGTCTCCTAATTCATCTTTTGTAATTTCTTTTACTATTTTGCCTGTTATGGTTAATATTTGGATTCTTAAATTTTGTGGCACTTCGCTGCCGGTCAATGTAAATACAAATGCAGTTGATGTTGTAAACGGGTTGGGATAGTTTAGCAAATTTGAAATCATTTGTTTGTTTATCACCGAGAAAACCACTCGGTATTCCAAATTTCCTGCAGCATTTCCCACTACATCTTTACCCGTTACTATTAACTCGTATTCTCCATCTTCTGGCAAATAAGGATTGAATTCAATGCTAGCTTCATTCACACCTGAGCTGATATCTGCAGGAATAAACAACATTGAATCTCCAAAAGTAAACGTATGCAATGATTGATCTGGATACCTTAACTGCAATCTGATTAAAGAGGTGTCTTTTAATTCCATGAATCGACTTTCATCCTTAAGTTTTATTAAAATTTGAGGCTTGCATGATACAATGTCTTTATTGAGTATATGCACCCCATCAAAAGTTACATCCAGCAAAGGATTGAATTTGTCAGATTTTACAAAGAAGTTTTTGAATATAATATTATTGAAATGATATTGCTCTGGCTGATGATTATCTGGATTAAATTCTACAAAAATTGTGTTGTTTCCAACAAACAATTTGGTATCAATGGTATATTGAAAAATCAATGTATCACCTGAAACCAATAATTTTCTGTTTGGAATGTCAATTTCGTGTGGTTGATTGCTTTGATCCGTAATGACAAATTTGAATTTCATCAAACTATCAAAATCATAATCACTTATATTTTTAAATGCTAGTTTGAAAACCAATGGTTCGGCTTGATCTAATGTATCTTTAGATTGAAACAAAATAGATGGGGCTACAGCTCCTTCTGGAGCAAAATCGGCGTTTATCCTTAAATATCGCATTTGTGTAGGCGTTACATATCGAGTATCTTTCATCAACGATTTTAATTTCAAATACGGATACCTAATAGCATCAACAAAATTTAAAGTTGTGTCTAATGATGGATACACTTCCGCTAAAAAATCAGTTGCACCTTCGGGGGTAACACCATAAACTTGCACCTTTACCGTATCTGATGTTGTTTCTTCCAAAGAACTTCCTCTCCAATGTAATGAATGCCAAGTAGTGGCTGGACCATAAACAGGTGATTCAAAATACCCTTCATTTGTTTTAGATGTTAATGGAATTGTTTGATCCAAATAGGAAGAGTCTGTTTCTCCTACTACTTGAATCGGAGTAAACTCGGTGCTTCCTTTTTTGAAGAAAAATATAAATGGAATGTTTTTATAAAAGCTGTCTATTTTATCTAATCCAATGGATTTAAATTTATGATAGAGCGAGTTTCCCGACCCTAATGTAGCGGTATCGGCTTGCCATCTATCTATGAATGTTTTATTTTTATTGTTTCCAAAATTGGTAACGGCAACGTACATTCCTGCTGGAACAGAATCTATGAAATCCATAGCTCGCTTACGATTAACAGGATAGCTAAATTGGTATTCGAAAAATGCACGTGTAGTATCATCTGGTGTTGCACTATTTAAACATACCTGACGACTACCATATAAACCATTTGTTGCATTTACGTTCCTATTGCGCCAAGTTGCTAATGTATTGGTGTCAAACACATAAAATTGCAAATTGTTTTCCATAGAATCTCTGGGCCTATACAAAGTTGCACAACCCCATAATTCCAATTGATTAAAATCAAGATTTACATTTACTCTATCGAAATCAAAAAATGGATAAAGGCCCGACCTGATGATTAAATTTTGTGTTTGTTGTTTGAATTTAAATTTACGGTCTGCATCCAAACTCATATCAATGTATGTAGAATTCAGAAATTGATAATAGTGTGATTGATTGTATCCGTTTGAGCTACCTGGCAAATACACAAAAGAAAAGTCGTTCCAAATATATGCTTCGTTATTTCTAGGCACCATTGCCACTCGCCAATAATAAACGGTACTATCTGAATAACTGATATCTGTAGGGGTAAACTCAATTAATCCACCAACACTAGATTTATTGTATAATTTTTTAAATGGCGAATTAAAAAGACGTGTAGTATCAATCTCTAATTTGTAATCTCTAATTCCACTTAATGGATTTGCGGTATTTGCGAAATAACGTATACTTTGTCTGTTTACGATTGAAAAATTGTAGGGATAAATAGGACGAAGCTCATCTTCGAAAATGTAAAAATCTTTGGTGACGCTATTGTTGAATTCATACTGTTCCTCAATTCGATTGGTTTCATCAAGGGTTACAATGATTTGATTCAGCCCTTTTTCTAAAACCGGGAAAATAGGCACGTTTATACTCAGTGAGTCTATACTTCTTATTGCTGGTATTAGTTTCTTATAAATAACACGAATACTATCATTGGGAAGCTTTCTCCTTACATTCACCCAAATTGAGTCCCCTACTGCTTTTCCTATGTTTCTCATTTGTATTGAAACATTAAAATTATTATCGGCAACTGTAATAATATTAGGAGAGATTTTTACAGATGCTGCTTCAATTACATAGTCAGGTTTTGAAAAACTATTTATTTTTAACGCTGGGTCACCATGAAGATTAATTTCTTCTAGATGCATTCTGGTATAGAAATCTAAATTGGGGTTTTCTCCACCCAAGTTTCCAATTATATTTTTCATCTGATTGCCAATGGTATTGCCATACATTGTTTTGCAAAATGACGTATAAAGGTTGTTGTTATAGAAGTTTAAAAATGGCGGAATTCCAAAATGGGTATCCGCTAAAAAACCGATACTTCCTCGATTTTGAGCCAATACATATTTTTCAGATATCGTTAAATTTCCCGACAATCTAAGTGGATCGTACACATAAAAATTTCCTGCACTACAGCCACTTACATTGAAAAATGGATACTTTCCTACATTATTATAGACCTCTGGATTACTTAGATTAAATTCAAAAGTATTGGCAGATGAATGTCCAAAATATCCAATAAAGCCAAGCCCTTGATTAAACAACTCTTCGATACGCAAACTACTGGCTTGCTGAACTGTTCCGGTAGACGTTTTTGAAAACGATTCTACAATTCCTCCATAAAGCGTATCTTCTGCAATTGATTTATAGTTATTCATGTACGTTTTAAACGTATTGTTTTCGCTACTATCTTTTCCTCCTGTAACATGTATTATCTGTTTCATCCAAGCTTTACCATCAATGGTAGAGCCGGGTTGTTGTTGCGTAGATTCATAAGTAATCATTTTGGACAAATAATTATTTATCTCAGTGCCATTTATTGCTGCCAATCTTCCAATCGGAATATTTGGGTATGCAGAATTCGGGCTGCTGCTCAATAAAATATCTGAAGCTGGCCAACCAAAAGTGGGCACTAAATTTAACTGACTAATTATTGGATTGGATTCATTCGTTTTTTGTTCAACATAATTCACACCTCTGCCTATTATAAATACATATTCAGGTGTTTGTGCAAATTGAGTTTTTGCAAATTGAATAAAATCTCGAATAGAACTAGGATGGTTCTTTATACCAAAGGCAAACTGATCCGTTAGCTCTTCGATATCATAGATCTTAGCCAAATATCCACCTCCATTATTACTGCTTCTGTATTGGCGATATGCTTCTACATAATTATTTCCATTTCCATCATCATATAACACTCTATTACTGATGATGATATAATTGCCTTGATTAACTGGATTTTGAAAGTCAACGAAAGTTTTTGAAACAATATTATTTACTGTATAAATCCCTTCTTGGTTTAATAATTTAAATGAACGAACAACAGAAGACGGAGGCAATAAAAACTTTACTTTTCCAGGTGTTGAAACTGTTTCGCCCAAATATCTTAGCCCAGATGTTAGATCGAATAGTATTGGTTGTTGATTGCCAAAATTGAAATTATCAATCACCAAATAATTGCCTATTGAAGATGGCTCTAATTCAAATGTAAAAGATTTTGTTCCATTAAAATTAAATGTAGCAGGATACCTTATACCAATACTTGAAACTACTATTCTGTCAAAAATATTTGTAGATGTGCCGTTCACGCCAATGTTTACGCTACTTGTATTTTGAAATAGGGATAAAGGTAAGTTTTGGATGTTTGCTTTCTCATACTCAAAATTGGGCATGTTCAATGCTGCACTATATGGAGGAGCAGCAATATTGGTTTGAAAAACTTTTATTTTAAGGTCTCTATTATTAAGCCCGGAACCTACAGCATTTACACGCACTGAAAAGCTATTTGCAGGTCCAGATGTATATACATTTAAACCCGTAAATGTTCTTACCAAATCGGTGGCAGGAGCAACATTGCTACTCGACCAACCTTCCCCTGGATCATAGGATGAAGAAAATACGTACTCGCCCACAACTTTAGCTTCACCCCGATTGATTTGATTGTTGTAATAAAAGTCGATGTTGCGCATAAAATATGCATCTGGCGTCATAGCCGCTGGCGCATTATTTACTGCATCATTGTAACGTAGATTGGCACTTGCAGAATTTAACGTTAGAAAATATGAAGCGGTATCGGTTTCTAAGCTATACCTATTTGCCAGTTGAAAATCAGCATTTCGATACAATTGATTATCTGGTTTTCCATCATTCATCTCCCCTAAAAACTCAATAAAGTCGCTACTCCCTAATGGACTCCCTGTAACAGAAGTATACAAACGAACCTCAACACCATTTTTCCAAAGTTGAAAATAATCCGCGCTTACATTTGCTAATCCAGCTGCTGCAAGTGTAGTTTGAGGGATTCTACAAATTGTATCTTTTGCCAATCGAAATTTATAATACGTTTTTGTATAGTCAATCCAACTGTTATTAAGCTGAGCATGAGAAAAGCTTGAAATCAACAATAAGAGAACGAATATTTTTTTCATCTTAAAAATGTGTTGAATTTAATTTTCATTTTTTTTAACGATATCTAATTTTATAGAAAAAACGTGTGTATATAAAGGATTTTGTTGATTTGCCAGATTGGTAAAAGCATAATCGACATAGAAATTTTTCACCTTAAATCCTGCGCCAATGCTGGGTTGATAAATCCAAACTTTCTTTTGATTTAAAGTATCCGAATCTGCAAGTGCAGTTTGAAAGTTTGAAATACCCGCCCTTACAAAAAAGCTTTTTTTAATGCCAAGTTCCAAACCAATGCGCGGGTCTATACTGATTGTATTTCCTCTAATCACCGTATTTCTTTTTCCATCAAACGTTATATCTGTATTTATTTCAGATAAGATACTTAACGATTTATTCAAGTTGATAAAATGAGCAGCACCTAAAATCAATCTAGGCTGTGTAAGTTCTGTGGATTGGATCGGTATCTTATTGTTGGTGAGATATAGCACTTGCTTTTCTCTTTCAGAAAAAGTAAAATTCCAAGCATTGAATGTAGTGGTAAGGTCTTTTATTACAGCACCAAACTTCCATCTTTGAGATGTAAAAGCAACTGCAGCGTCTAATCCAAATCCCCATGCTGATGCAAAAGTCCCTACTTTACGATAAATTATCTTTGTATTCGCACCAAAGCTTACATCGTAATTTTTTATTTTCTTGAATTGTTTGGCATAAGAAAAAAGAAAAGCATAATCGGCGGAAGAGAAGCTTTGAATGTTATTATAATTCAAACTGCCATCCGGTTCTACTAAAAAAAGGGTATTGGGAATATCATCTACGGCAAATCTTAAAAGCGAAAAACCAATGGTGCTTTTGTTTGCTTTATTGGGAATTGCCACAGCCGCAAAATCATATTTGGCAATGCCTGCAAAATAATCGGCATGCATCAAGGAAACTGTTGGCTGATCTAAAACAGTGGTTAATAATGCAGGGTTCCAATATCCCGCTGTTGCATCTTGTACAGAAGCCAATTGTGCATTTCCCATACCTAACCCTCTCGCAGCTGCACCAATATTTAAAAATTCGTTTGAATATTTTCTGAACTGGCAAAAGCTTTGCACAGATAATCCGAAAAAAAAGAAAAAACATATTAAGGTTGGATACTTCATGTTAAACGTTTATTAAACGAAATTTAAAACGTATTCAAATTTACGGCAACTACAGGTAAATAATTAAATTAAAAGTTTAGTATTTATTACGTTATTGGAAAGAAATTAAAAAACAATCAAAATCAATTGTAACAATCCAATGTCTTGTGATTTTTTTTACTCATTTTTGCAAACAAAACCTACACAAAAAGTATAAGCCATGAATTTAATTAAAGAACTCAATTGGAGAGGCATGTTGCAAGATATTATGCCGGGAACGGAAGATCAATTAAATAAAGAGATGACTACGGCTTATGTAGGTTTTGATCCAACTGCAGACAGCTTACATATTGGAAGTTTAGTGCCTATATTATTGCTGGTTCATTTACAAAAAGCAGGACATAAGCCCATCGCTTTGGTGGGTGGAGCTACAGGAATGGTGGGTGATCCTAGTGGAAAAAGTGAAGAAAGGAACATGTTAAGTGAAGAAGAACTTAATAAAAACATCATTGGTGTTCGTAGCCAATTGGAGAAATTTTTAAACTTCGATGCTTCTCTACCTAATGCGGCAGAGCTTACCAATAATTACGACTGGTTTAAAGGCATTAGCTTTTTAGATTTTATTAGAGATGCAGGAAAGCACATCACTGTAAATTATATGATGGCTAAGGATAGTGTAAAAAAACGCTTAGAAGGTGATAGCGGCATGTCGTTTACAGAATTCACATACCAGCTTGTACAGGGTTATGATTTTTACTGGTTGTACAAAAACAAAAATTGTAAGCTTCAGATGGGTGGTAGTGATCAGTGGGGAAATATTGTAACCGGAACAGAATTAATTAGAAGAAAGACTGGAGGCGAAGCATTTGCTTTTACTTGTCCTTTGATAAAAAAAGCAGATGGTGGTAAATTCGGTAAAACAGAAAAAGGAAACATTTGGTTGGATGCCAACAAAACAACACCATATCAATTTTATCAGTTTTGGTTAAATGCTTCTGATTCGGATGCGGCAACATGGATAAAAATCTTTACTTTTTTACAGGAAACAGAAATCAACAGTTTGATTGCAAATCATGATGCAAATCCAGCTGACCGTATTTTACAAAAAAAATTAGCAGAAGAACTTACAAGGTTTGTACATGGTGATGCCGAACTAGAGAAAGCTAAAGAAACAACCGAGAAATTATTTTCTAACGCCAAAGCTTCTGTAGATTCGTTGAGTGTAGAAGATTTAGAATCGATAGAAGGAATTGTAAAAACAAATTACAGCGCAGACAAAATCAATGCTGGTGTTGATATCCTAAGCTTCCTTGCTGAAAATTCAATTTTTGAAAGTAAGGGTGCTGCAAGAAAAATGTTGCAAAACGGAGGCGTGAGCATCAACAGAGAAAAAATTACAGACTTACAAATGATGGTAGAGAAAAATAACCTACTTCACAATAAATTCATTTTGATTCAAGTGGGCAAGAAGAATAATTTCTTAATCACGGTTGCATAAAATTATCAGCGTATAATTACAAATTTAGTTTCAAGCAAAGGTTAATTACCCTTCCATCAATTGGCGCCCAAAGGGTATTAAAGCTAGGATTCGAAACGCTACCCGTAAATAAGCTTTCAGATTTAGATTGACGATAATCCAAAAGGTTTTCTCCATTTAAAATAACGCTGCAATGCTTGTTGAATTTATATTCAACCATTGAAGCGAAAAATAAATATCCTGGGGTTTTAGTATTGTCAAATCTGTACTGAGGGCCGTTGTATGAGCTTTCAATACAAAAACGACCTTTCCCCTCCCACTCTTTTGTAAGCATATACGCCATTCTGAATTGAGGCGTGTAAGGGACAAATTGATTTGATTCAAGATATTTTCTTTCCGCAATGGTGTACGTTAATCCTGCATAAAGATCTATATCAAAACAATGCAGTTTGACATAGGTATCAAATCCTTTAGAAATAGTGGGTTTACTTTCACTTCTGAAAACGATATTATCTCCACTACTAAATCGAGTGGGCACTAGCGGATTATTTAGTTGGGTTAAAAAGAATGCTTGATTAATGAATAATGTATTGTCATCTCCAAAAGATAATTTGTAATTCAACTCTGCATTATAACCGAAAGATTTTTCTGGTTTTGCAAATTCATCAATAGGTAAAATATTTTGAATGGCATAATCTTGAATTTGCGGTGTCAATGCATCTGGAATTTTGTACCCAACACCAAATCCTGCCCTTAGACCCCAATGTTTATCGAGCTCTTGAAAAATGGCTACCCTTGGCAAAATAAAATTACCATACTTATTTTGATAGTCGTTTCGTAATCCAAATTCTACAGAAGAGTTTCGGCCCCATTTATAACTGTATTGCATAAACGCGCCAATTGTATTGGCAGATGTATTGTTGATTAAAACAGAATCTCCTGGCAATTTATTAAACGCATTTCCCGAAAAATTTAGACCTCCTACAAAATTGTGTTTTTGCTTGTTAATGACAATTGAAGCTTCCGAAAAATAATCCAACTGCTTTGCATTGAAATTGTGCGAATTGGTGGTAATCCTTCTGTTGAAAGAACTTATTGATGATTTAATTAAAAATTTATTTTTGTTGCCGAGGTTTCTTTCAAATAAAAGCTCTCCGCTATTTCGGTTGATTTTATTTTTTTCGTAAAACTGATGCGTAGAGTCTTGCTTATCTTTAATTACCTGCATATCCCCGCCAATTCTATTCTCAATTGTTTTGGTATAACCAATGGTAATGGTTGTATTTGCTTTTGGGTAAATAAACAATCTTGGATGCAAAACAATTGAAGACAAACGGCCTACATCAGAGAACCCATCTTTATTTACATCAACAGCCGATTGATTGGTAATACCTCCAAAAAAAGTGTACCCGATTTTTTTAAATCTTTTGGATAAAAATCCATCCAAATTAGATTCTTTTAGGGTTGTATTATTGATGGTAAAAATTCCTTCTTGTGTTTGTGTTGGTTTTTTCGAAATCATGTTTACCAACCCACCTATTGCACCAGCACCGTATAAAGTAGATGCAGATCCTTTTATCAATTCTACCTGTTTTAAATCCAATGGCGGAATACTCATCAATCCAAAGCCACCGCTAAACCCCTCATACAAAGGAAGTCCATCTCTAAGTATTTGTGTATAACGTCCATCAAGACCTTGTATTCTTACATTTGCGTTTCCAGAAACAGCGCTGGTTTGTTGTATTTGGACACCACTTATATCTCCAATAATTCCTAATACAGTAGCGGGCTTTACGGTACTTTCTTCGTTCATTTCTTCTGATCCTAATATTTCTATTTTGATTGGAGCATATTCAATATTTTGATTGGTTCGAGTTGATGAGATAATGGTTACTTCTTCCAATTCATTTTCTTCGCGAACAAGCTTTATCGTTAGTAATGTAGATATCGGAAAACTTATTTGCTC
>CALQKL020000005.1 GCA_943331145.2 Chitinophaga pinensis | reverse complement strand
TTGTTGCTAAATCCAGTAATAAATGGGTTTGCAGATGTGGTTTATGGCTCTAGGTTTATGGGCGGAAATCCGCATCGCGTTTTGTTTTTTTGGCATACCATTGGTAATAAATTGCTAACCATCTTGTCCAACATGTTTTCCAATCTCAACCTAACGGATATGGAGACCTGCTACAAACTTTTCAAAACGGATCTTATCAAAAGCATTCCTTTAAAAGAACAGAAATTTGGTTTCGAGCCAGAAGTAACCATAAAGATTTCTCGTATTCCTAAAATCAGAATTTACGAAGTGGGTATTTCGTATTATGGCAGAACTTATGAAGAAGGAAAGAAAATCGGTTGGAAAGATGGATTCAGGGCATTGTATTGCATTACTAAATATGGCTTATTTGGAAGATAATAACACCTCGAATTTTGTAAAATTAAAAAGGGCTGAATCTCATTTGCAATTCAGCCCTTTTTAATAAAATCGTTTTTTTTCATTAATTCAGTTTTGGCGCAGCGGCTAATATTTCTTCACTTACCCCATCAGCATACTGTTTGAAATTATCTACAAACTCTTTCGCCAATTCAAAGGCTTCCTTATCATAATTTTCTTTGTTTTCCCAAGTGTTTCGTGGGTTTAAAATCTCAGAAGGTACATTAGGACAGCTTGTTGGCATCATTACCCCAAAAACTGGATGTGCTTCAAAGGTTACTTTGTCTAATTTTCCTTCTAATGCAGCCGTTATCATTGCTCTAGTGTAAGATAAATTCATGCGATGTCCAATGCCATAAGGGCCTCCGCTCCAGCCCGTATTTATCATCCAAACATTTACTTCATGTTCGCGCATTTTTTTTCCCAACATTTCTGCATATTTCCCAGGATGTAATGGCATGAATGGTGCGCCAAAACAAGCACTGAAAGTAGATTTTGGTTCCACAACGCCAGCTTCTGTACCAGCTACTTTTGCAGTATATCCACTTATGAATTGATACATGGCTTGTCCTGGATTTAATTTGCTTATTGGTGGCAAAATTCCATAAGCATCTGCCGTTAAAAAGAATATGTTTTTTGGCGTTTTTCCAATCGATGGAATCAATGCGTTGCTGATGTAATACAATGGATAACTTACTCTTGTATTTTCTGTAATTTCTTTACTTTTAAAATCAATCTTGTTTGAATTGTTTATAAAAGTTACGTTTTCAACCAACGCACCAGTTTTTATGGCATTGTAAATTTCAGGCTCTTTTTCTTTACTTAAATCAATTGTTTTTGCATAACAACCTCCTTCGAAATTAAATACGGAATCATTTGTCCAACCATGCTCATCATCTCCAATCAAACTTCTATTTGGATCAGCACTCAATGTTGTTTTACCTGTGCCACTCAATCCAAAGAAAATTGCAGTATCTCCGTCTTTACCCATGTTTGCTGAGCAATGCATACTCAACACATTTTTTTCTTGAGGTAAGATATAATTCAAAATGGTGAAAATGCCTTTTTTCATTTCACCAGTATATCCAGTTCCACCAATCAGAATTATTTTTTTTGTAAAATTTACGATGGCAAAATTATGTTGTCGTGTACCATCGGTTTTTGCATCTGCCTTAAAGTTTGGTGCTTGAATAATATGCCAATCCGGTTTAAAATTTTGTAATTCTTTTTCTTCAGGACGTAAAAACATATTGTAAGTAAATAAATTACTCCAAGGATTTTCATTAATTACACGGATGTTTAAATGATAGTTTAGATCAGCACATGCGCCACAATCTCTTACCCAAATTTCTTTGGATGATAAATAGTCCATCATTTTTTTATAGAGGATATCGAAATATTTTCCTTCAATGGGTAGGTTGAAATTGTTCCAATTTACCGTGTCTTTTGTAATCTCATCTTTTACAATGAATTTATCTTTAGGGCTTCTGCCTGTAAATTCACCGGTATTAATTACTAAAGCGCCTGTATCATTCAAAACACCTTCTTTTCTTTGGAGTGTTGCATCAATTAGCTCTTGAGGCGTAGATTGGTAATGAATGTTAACTGAATTTACAATTCCAAGGGTTTCTAATGACTTGATTGGCGGTTCCATAATTGTAGATGATGACATGTTACTTTGGTTTGATTGTAAAACAAATGTAGTGATCATATTTCTATAGTTAGGTTCAAAAAATGGCATAAAAATTAGTTGAATTTCAAAATAATTGTCTTTAAATTATTATTTTTTAATTTTCTTCTAAATATGGTTAGTGTAGTTTGACTAAAACACATCTAATTTTAAATGAGTTTTATTTTTTAAAAATCATAGAAATTAAGTTTCTATTTTTCAATTATACGATAATAAGGTATCTTGTATTTTTAAAAAATAATTTACATCATCAAAGCCCATAACGAAACTTGCGATATTTATCGTAGGCTAGAATTAGGGTGTACAATGTGACAATAAAAAAATAAATTTTCAAACATGAAGTATCTTCCTTTAAATCCATCCATTTTTATAAAAAATCGTGAAAGATTTGTATCGCACATGTCGAAAAATGCCATTGCTATTTTTAATAGTAATGATGAATTGCCTACAAATGCTGATCAGGTTCATAAATTCAAGCAGAACTCCGATCTGATTTGGCTTACAGGTGTTGAACAAGAAGATACCATGTTGGTTTTATTTCCTGATAATCCAGACCCTAAATTCAGGGAAGTACTTGTTTTAACAAGGCCAAATGAAGTGAAAGAAAAATGGGATGGTCACCGATTAAGAAAACTTGAAGCAGAAGGCATTTCGGGCATTAAAACAATCATTTGGTTAGACATGCTAGAAGGTCTTTTGCAAGCATGGGTTCATTTGGCAGATACCATTTATTTGAATACCAATGAAAACGACAGAAGATCTAATTATGTAGAAGTTAGAGACTATCGTTACGCCAGATTGATGCGTGAGCGTTTTCCGCTTCATCAATATGAAAGAAGTGCAAAAATTTTAAAAGTGTTACGTGCCATAAAAACACCACTTGAAATTGAAGTGATGCAACAAGCGATAGACATCACGGATAATACATTTAGAAGGTTATTGAAATTTATTAAACCTGGCGTAATGGAGTATGAAATTGATGCCGAAATTTGGCATTCGTTTTTGTCTCAACGTGCCACTGGTCCTGCTTATGGCTCTATCATCGCATCAGGCGATCGTGCAAGAACATTACATTATGTAGATAATAATCAAGTGTGTAAAGATGGCGAATTAATTCTAATGGACTTTGGTGCGGAATACGGAAATTATTGCGCTGATTTATCCAGAACCATTCCAGTAAATGGAAAGTTTTCTAAAAGACAAAAAGTAGTTTACAATGCATGTTTGCATTTGCATTTATATGCAGCTAGTATTTTAAAACCAGGCATTAGTATAATCGACTATACTAAAAAAGTAGGGGATGAGGCGAGTGTTGTGTTTCAGAAAATAGGGTTGATTTCAAAATCGGATGTTAAAAACGAAGACTCTGAGAACCGCGCATTTAGCAAATATCTTTACCATGGTATATCACATCATTTGGGAATTGATGTGCATGATTTAGGAACAAGAACAGAGCCGATTAAAGCTGGGATGGTATTTACAGTAGAACCAGGTATTTACATTGAGGAAGAGCAAATGGGTGTTCGAATTGAAAATAATTTCTGGATTACGAAAAATGGCAATAAAGATCTTATGAAAAACATTCCTATAACAGTGGAAGAGATTGAAGTTTTAATGAAAAAATAATCAACAATTAATTTGATGAAAAATATCCCCAATTTATTTACCCTATTGAATTTGTTTTTTGGTTGCTTGGCCATTGTTTTTGTTTTACAAAATGGCATTGTTATTCATTACGATTTTGAAGGAAGTCAGTTTGTAGATATTCCCGAAAAGATTTGGATGGCTTCTTTATGTATTGGACTAGCTGCTGTTATTGATTTTTTGGATGGCTTTGTAGCAAGGTTATTAAACGCAAGTTCTGAAATGGGAAAACAACTCGATTCATTAGCCGATGTGGTTAGTTTTGGTGTTGCACCTTCAATGATTGTGTATCAATTTTTACGCATGAGCTTCGCAACAGCAGAAGGAGGAATTGAGGTGTCTTTGATCTTATTGATACCCGCATTTATCATTGCAATGGCTGCAGCTTATCGATTGGCTAAATTTAATTTGGACGCCACACAATCTAAAGTTTTTAAAGGAATGCCAACACCTGCAGTAGGATTGTTGATTGCTTCATTTCCTTTGATTTATTGGACTTGTGGGTATGATCAAATATTGTTTTTGTTGTTAAATAAATGGTTTTGGTATGTAGTTATTATTAGCATTTCTTGTCTGATGGTAAGCAATATTCCAATGTTTTCTTTAAAAATTAATTTCAAAAACAAGCAAGAATTAATTCCATTGGTTTTACTATTTCTTATTGGAATAATAAGCTGTATTTTTTTAAAATGGTTATCGGTTCCAATTCTGTTTGTTAGTTACATTATTTTATCTTTGCTCAACAAAAAAAAGTTATCATGATATTTATTGCACAAATAAAAGTTATGCCGTTAAAAGATTTGTTAGATCCTCAAGGGAAGGCAGTATTAGGCGGATTGCACAATTTAGGATTGTCTGGAATTTCGGATGTACGCATAGGCAAACAAATCGATTTGCAAATTGAAGCCAATTCAAAAGAAGAAGCCCATCAAATGGCTACAGAAGCAGCCACTAAATTATTGGCAAACTTAGTGATGGAAATGTTTGAAGTAACCATTTTATAATTTCAACAGATGCTTTATTTAATTCCTACGCCTATTGGCAATTTATCCGATATGACTTATAGAGCGGTAGAATTGCTGAATGTTGTGGATTTAATTTTAGCGGAAGATACCAGAACTTCCTCTGTTTTGTTGAAACATTACAATATCCACAAGCCTATATCTCCTTATCATCAGCATAATGAACATAAGATAGTTAGTCATTTAATCGATCAATTGATGATGGGTAAAGCGATGGCATTGATTACAGATGCAGGTACGCCCGGTATTAGTGATCCTGCGTATCTATTGGTTAAAGCATGTGTTGAAAATGGAATTGAAGTAAATTGTTTGCCCGGTGCAACTGCTTTTGTTCCTGCCCTAGTAAATAGTGGACTGCCAACAGACAGTTTTTGTTTTGAAGGCTTTTTGCCCCTAAAGAAAGGCCGTCAAACTTTTTTAAAAAGAATGGCTGTTGAAGAAAGAACAATGATTTTTTATGAAAGTCCAATGCGCTTGGTAAAAACATTAAGTCATTTCATAGAATATTTTGGAGCCGAACGCAAATGCAGTGTAAGTCGCGAATTATCAAAAAAATTTGAAGAAAACAAACGTGGAACTTTACAAGAAGTACATGATTATTTTAATGCCAAATCTGTAAAAGGAGAGATTGTGATTGTGGTGGAAGGGAGAGGAAAGCTTTAAGAGATTCTGGATGTTGGATTTGATTTCGTTCCATTTTGATACTTGGGAATAATAAATAAGGAATTAAAAATAAAGAATAAGAAAGTAGTGCGTGTTCCAATATTTTTCCGTACCAATTGTAATCGATATTTTTCATAGCCCACGGTTTCAACCGTGGGTGGAAGAAATTAAAATGTTGACCATCCTAAAATCCGTGAAAATTAAAAAGTTAATAGATTCTTGATACTGATTTCTGTATAGCAGCAATTTCTGACAAACACCAAACACCAAACCACAAACATTTTTTATATGAAACTCAAACATCTTTTTTTTATCCTTTGCTTTTTTAGCACAACAAGTTTATTTGCTCAGCCCGAAAGGTGGCAGCAGTCGGTTAAATATACTATGAACATTGATGTTGATACGTTAGCCAATCGTTTTTCGGGGACGCAGAAATTGCAATACCAAAACAATTCTACCGATAAATTAGACAAGGTGTTTTACCATTTGTATTGGAATGCATTCCAACCGAATAGCAGCATGGATGTGAGGAGTAGGGAGTTGGGTAAGCAAATTATAAATGGCCGACAAGATTGGGATGGACGGGTTAAAGACCGCATTTTAAATTTGAAAGAAAACGAGATAGGTTTTCAAAAAATAAAATCGTTGAAGATGAATGGGATTCCTCAAACATTTAAGTATCACGAAACGATTTTGGAAGTAAAACTTACTACGCCAATTTTACCTAAATCAATGGTTACATTTGAAATGGAATTTGAAGCACAAGTGCCTTTGCAAGTTAGAAGAAGCGGAAGAGATAATCCCAATACTGGCGTGCGTTACAGCATGAGTCAATGGTATCCTAAAATGTGTGAATACGATTATGAAGGCTGGCATCCAACACCTTATGTCGCGCGTGAGTTTTATGGTGTTTGGGGTGATTTTGATGTGACAATTAACATTGATAAATCGTATAAAATTGGTGGCACAGGCGTTTTGGTAAATGCAAAAGAAATTGGTTGGGGATATGATACAGCTGGAACGGAACTAAAAAAGATTGCTACAAATAAAAGAACATGGCATTTCAAAGGCGAAAAAATCCACGATTTTGTTTGGGCTGCAGATCCTGATTTTAAACATCTTTCTAAAAAAATGCCAAACGGTCCAATGCTTCATGTGATTTACAATTACATTCCCAACAATCCACAAAATGATACTGCGTGGAAAAAGGTTTTAGATGCAGCTTCAACGGTTTTGCCATTTATTGAAAGTCATTTTGGAAAATATCCATACCCACAATATTCCTTTATTCAAGGTGGCGACGGAGGTATGGAATATGCAATGGCTACTTTAATGAGTACAGCTTCGATTGGTACTGCTTTTCATGAGTGGATGCACAATTGGTATCAAATGATTTTAGGTACCAATGAAAGCTTGTATGCATGGATGGACGAGGGTTTTACGAGTTTTGGAGAGGAGCTGGTTTCTAATTTTTATGAACATAAAACTTCAATTGTAGAGTATCAAGATGCACTGAAAGAAAATCCAAGCAATGAAAAGCTAAAGAAATTAATATTAAGCTTACCCGAAAATCATTGCGCTGCTTATGCCAATTATTTTTCGTTGGTTAATAGTAAATTGGAAGAACCAATGACCACACATGCAGATCATTACAACAATAATTTTGCTTACAGTGTTGATGCTTATTCAAAAGGTCAGGTTTTTATGGAGCAGCTTGGTTATATCATTGGCGAGAAAAAAAGAGACGAGGTTTTACTCGAATATTATAACACTTGGAAATTTAAACATCCAAATGCAACGGATTTTATTCGCATTGCTGAGAAAGTAAGCGGTTTGCAATTGGATTGGTATAAAGAATATTGGGTGAGTACTACAAAAACCATCGATTACGCTATTGATAGTTTGTGGGAAGAAAATGGAGCTACAAAAATTAGGATTAAAAGAGTAGGGCAAATGCCAATGCCCATTGATTTGAAATTAACCTTTAAAGATGGTACTTCTGAAATGCATGTGGTGCCTTTGAATTTAATGTACGGTTCTAAATCAGCCGAAAATATCAATCAGCCTAACGTCATAGAAGATGCGTGGAAATGGACGCATCCAACCTACACCGTTAGTATCAATAAAAAGCTTACAACTTTAACTAAAGCTGAGGTTGATCCTACAAAGCGAATGGCTGATGTAGAAAGGAAAAACAATTTGATTGAGTTGAGTTGGTAAAGCTTTTTGGCATTACCTTTTATTGAAATTACTTATACGGCTGATACAACAAATACTTGTCTTTAAAGTGCGGCTCTGGAAATATCTTATCGATACTCCATACAAAAGGTTTGCAGGTACTTTCTTGTATTTCTTGTGTAAGGTCTCCACCCTTTAAACAGATCAAACCATTTGGTGCATTTTCGTTTGTGGTTGGGTGTTTTTTCATCAAGGGCTTACTCCATCTCCATAAATCTTTCAATGGTGCTACTGCTCTTGATATTACCACTTCAAATTTTTGGTCTTTAATATCTTCTGCGCGGGTATGTTTTACCGTTATGTTTGTTAGTCCTACCGCTTCTGCAATTTCTCGCACCACATTTAATTTCTTATTTATGCTATCTACCAAATAGAAATTTGTTTCAGGGAAAAATATCGCTAATGGAATGCCTGGGAAACCACCGCCACATCCCAAATCCATTATAGTGGTGTTTTTTTGAAATTCAAAAGTGGTTGCAATGGTTAAAGAATGCAGTACATGATGCAAATAAAAGTTGTCGATGTCTTTACGACTAATCACATTTATTTTTTCATTCCATTCGGTATATAGCGGTTTTAATAAACCCAATTGACGTGTTTGCTCAGGTGTGAAATCAGCAAAGTATTTTTCAATTATTTCCATGCAGGACTTGGCTTTTTAAATAATGATGTAGCGAAAATTAAGTAGTAAACAAACATCCAAATATCAAAAAATGGAATCAACGGAATAAGGTCTTTTTCGTTTAGTTTAATCAATGTTTTGGCATAGATTAAAAATTGAATAATGAATCTAATCCCGAAAATAATTAGCGATAATTCCCAATTAAAAAATATACAAGATGCAATTAAACTTGGATAAAATAAAAATTGAGAAAGCGAAAACATACCCAATAAAAATTGGTGTGATTTTTTATAGTATTTACTTGTCGTATAGTGTCTTTTTTTCTGTGCAATCCATTTTTTCCAAGTGCTGACTGGTTTGCTTAAGGTAAACGCATCGGGATCAATATTGATTTTTGTGTTTTTTGAATTCGCCGCTATGTTTACAAACAAATCATCATCTCCACCTGGTATGTTATTGTGTGCAGAAAAGCCTTTGTGCTGATAAAACAACTTTTTCTTATAGCTTAAATTTCTACCAACACCCATATAAGGCAAGCCCCACAAGGCATAGCTTAAATATTGAATGGCAGTATGGAATGTTTCCCATCTGATAAGCTTGTTTAAAAATGACTTCTGTTTGTGGTAAGGACTATAACCCAATACGATTTCTGTTTGATCGTCAAAACAAGATTGCATGGATTGAATCCAGTTTTCACTTGCTGGAACACAGTCTGCATCTGTAAGCAATACGATTTCATGCTTGGCAGATTTTAAACCAATAGCAAGCGGAAATTTTTTTCCAGGTATCATTTTTGCCTCCTGCGTTAACTCAATATTATTTAATTGCTTAAAACTTTTTTGCAATTCTTCAAGCACATATTTGCTGTCGTCGTATGAATTGTCGTTCACTACAATGATTTCGTGTGTTGTATTGTACTGCTGAACCAAAATACCAGGAAGGTTTTGAGCAATATTGCCTGCTTCATCTCTTGCGCATATAATTACGCTAACGGGATGGGTTTGAGAATTTGCTTTGGGCTTTTGTTTGTATAGAGCCAATCTGCCAAAAAAGAAAAGCAAATAAAATAATTGAATGAAACTAATCAAGCAAAAAAATATAAAAATGATCAGCTGCCAGTTGGAAAGTAAATTATTCATCATCATCAATGCAAAAATATGGTTTACATTCATTAATGTTGCGTTCCTTAAAAAGCATTTTTAAAATTTTATCTTCGTAATAAAAAATATCACCAATGGCTGATTTGAAATTCACGGTTGAACAAAAGGATTTGCAATCAAATGCTCGAGCTGGAACGATTAAAACTGATCATGGCGAGATTCAAACGCCAATTTTTATGCCTGTTGGTACAGTGGGAAGTGTAAAAGCCGTATCTCAACAACAACTAAAAACGGATGTAGGAGCTCAAATTATTTTGGGGAATACCTATCATTTATACTTAAGACCAGGATTAGGAACCTTAGAAACAGCAGGTGGATTACATAAATTCAATGGTTGGGATAGACCGATTTTGACCGATAGTGGAGGATTTCAAGTTTTTTCTTTGGCAAAAAGTAGAAAAATTACCGAAGAAGGGGTGGTGTTTCAATCGCATATTGATGGCAGTAAGCATTTATTTACACCCGAAAATGTGATGGATACGCAACGGATTATTGGAGGTGATATTATGATGGCATTTGATGAATGCCCGCCGGGCGGAAGTGAATATGGGTATGCAAAAAAGTCAATGGAGCTTACCCATCGTTGGCTTGATCGGTGTTTTAACCGCTTTAATGAAACGCAGGATAAATATGGGTATACGCAAAATTTGTTTCCTATTGTTCAGGGTGGGGTGCATCATGATTTGCGTAAATTTTCTTGTGAATATATCAGCAGTAAAAATGCAAATGGAAATGCCATCGGAGGTTTAAGTGTTGGCGAACCTATTGACAAAATGTATGAGATCTGTGCGTTGTGTTGTGATCATTTGCCACAAGAAAAACCGCGTTATTTAATGGGTGTGGGTACGCCTTGGAATATTTTAGAATGTATTGAAATGGGGGTAGATATGTTTGATTGTGTAATGCCAACGCGTAATGGAAGGAATGCGATGTTGTTTACGGCAAATGGAATAATTAATATCGACAATAAAAAATGGGAACGAGATTTTTCTCCGATAGACGAAACCATTGGTTGCGAAATGAGTGCTTATTATTCAAAAGCATATTTAAAACACCTTTTAAAAGCAAAAGAGTTTTTGGGGCTAACGATTGCTAGCGTACATAATTTAGCATTTTATTTATGGTTGGTAAAAGAAGCAAGAAAGCGAATAATAGCTGGAGATTTTGTAAGTTGGAAAAAGGAAATGGTGGTAAAAATGCAGCAGAAATTGTAAAGAATTCCGTTTCGTAAATAAATCAAATCGTTGTCAAATCATTAAAATTAATATCTTTATTCTTTAAAAATAAATAAGCAAAATGAAAACAATCCGTCTTTTTTTAGTGCAACTTTTATTTGTATTACCATTTACAAGTTTTTGTCAAACAACCCCCATACAAGATGCTTCTATTCCAAAGGATGCTCAGGTGGATGTAACAATTACAGACTTCAAAGATGTGCCATTGCCTCATGAAATTATGATGTTTCGTAGTAAAAAATACGATAAAGAATATTCGGCATTAACTGATGATAGAGGAAAATTCTCCACGCGTTTACCAGCAGGGGATGTGTATAATATTTTTATTTTAGGTTTCAAAGATTCTGCAAGTATCGACTCTTTGGTAATTCCGGCTTTACAGGGTAAACAATATTATAAAAACCCATTTGTAGTCACCTATCAATTTCAGCCTTCAAAAAGTTTCGTATTGGAGAATTGTAACTTCGATAATGGGAAAGCTACTTTACAAGAGTCTTCATTTCCTGTATTAGACGAATTGGTTGCTTATATGAAAAGAAAAGAGGATGACCGAATAGAATTAGGAGGACATACAGATAATGTAGGAAGTGCAGCAAGTAATATCAAATTATCAGCAGACCGCGCCAATACCGTAAAAGCATATCTTGTTGCAAGCGGTATTAACGAATCAAGAATTGTAACAAAAGGATATGGAAGTTCAAAGCCAATTTCGGATAATAAAACAGCTGATGGAAGAGCTGAAAACAGAAGGACAGAGGTTACTATTTTGGAATAATTTATTTGATAATCTTAATACAAAAAAAGAGGCAACTTTCTAAAGGCTGCCTCTTTTTATTTTTAAATCAATTTTCTGTTTTTATATCGCACCTACGGAGCTAGCATTATTTCGCACCGATGGAGCTAGAACTATTTCGCTCCGATGGAGCTTTTTTAATACCGATTCGATAGAGCTGATGTGATTTTTGTATAATATGGTTAATTAAATCAATTTGCAGCTCCGTAGGAGCAAAATATCAATAGATGAGTTCAATTGTAGATTATTTAAGCTCCGTAGGAGCGGCATAGAAATTTGTGCTTTATTTTTTTTGGTGAACAAGTATGGTTAATACAAAAAAAGAGGCAGCCATATTTCAGACTGCCTCACTTTTAAAAGATTAAAAATTTCTTTTTTACTGAATACTTGAACTCATCAATAAATCAGTAGTATTTGTATTGATGACTTCAGATCCATTAAGAGATGCAATTAAATTAAAATCGCTTTTAATTAAACCATATTTTGGTGCGTAATAATTGTAAATGTTTGAAGTTGTGGTTACAGACAATCCAAATATAGGATCAATTGTAATGTCAGATTTTACTTTTATAACATCAGTATAAGTTTTGCCATTTACCACCAAGCTTGTACCTTTTTCTACAACAGAGTAGTTGATACGAATGGTAAGCATTAATCCTGGAATAGGAGAGTTTGGTACTGGAACTGAAAAACTTTGATTCCAACTTCCACCATTAACTGTGGCATCATTTAAGTAATGCAAATCAATTGGGTCTAGGCCTGCAGCAAGGGTTGAAAATTGATAATAATCATTTCCGGTGTTGTTGTAAAAAGCATCGGTGGTGCCGTTTGCATCTGTGTTATTAAAAATGTGGTAAGATTTGTTGCTAATTGTTGTGTCTCTGCTTGTAGATGTGCGCGTGTATGTGCTAACTGTTGAAGTGGAATTGTCTGTACTTTGATAATCCCAAGTTGTTCCTGGGCTTGTAGTTATAAATTTTGAAATACCTGGAGTAACAACATCATCTTTCTTACAAGAACTGGCCATTGAGGCGATAAAAAGAGCTGAAATAATAATTTTTTTCATTTTTTTTTGGTTTTGAATGTAAAATTAGTAAAAAATATTTACTTGTTAAATAATTTCTCTTATCTTCGCGCTCCAAATTTTATGGCCAAGCAAGCATTAATTAAACAAGACGGATCGATTATCGAAGCATTGAGTAACGCAATGTTTAAGGTAAAATTAGAAAATGGCCATGAGATTTTGGCGACTATTTCTGGCAAAATGCGTATGCATTATATTCGTATTTTACCAGGCGATAAAGTAGGCGTAGAGATGAGTCCTTATGATTTAACCAGAGGGCGAATAATTTTTAGATACAAGTAAACACTGCTGTTTGCAGCAATTATAAACAGATAAAACTAAAAAAAATGAAGGTAAGAGCTTCAATTAAAAAACGCAGCGTAGATTGCAAAATTGTGAGAAGGAAAGGACGTTTGTACGTAATCAACAAAAAGAATCCACGCTTTAAGCAAAAGCAAGGATAATTAAACAACATTGTAAAATCAAAAAAGTATACAATATATGGCTCGTATTGCCGGTATAGATTTACCAAAAAATAAAAGAGGAGAAATCGGACTTACTTACATCTATGGTATTGGCCGATCTACTGCAAAGTACATTTTAACCAAATCAAACATTGATTTGAATAAAAAAGTAAACCAGTGGAATGACGAAGAGCAAACTGCTATTCGTAATGTAATTAACAATGAGTTCAAAACTGAAGGTGCACTTCGTAGTGAAACTCAGATGAACATTAAGCGTTTACTTGATATCGCTTGTTATCGTGGATTACGTCATCGTAAAGGATTGCCTTTACGTGGACAAAGAACGCGTACAAACAGCCGTACTAGAAAAGGTAAGCGTAAAACTGTTGCAGGTAAGAAAAAAGTAACTAAGTAGGGGTTTAATATTTTAAACCCTAACTTCTTTATTAAATTATTCTCAATTTGTAACATTTATATTTATGTTGCTGTTGGTATAAAATGAAAAAGTTAAGCGTTTAAAATTTGTTTTATCTACAATCTAGATAAAAAATTAAATTCTAAATAAAGATATTACCGACTTATTACCGAACAAGCGCTGGATAGCTTTATAAGTCAGCAGGAGGGTTTGTTCAATTCTGAGCAATCAGAAATTTTTTAAGATCACCTAACTAAAAAAAGTCATGGCAAAAGGACAAAATCAAAAAGGCCAAAGCGCAAAAGCAGCGGCGAAAAAAAGAATCGTAAAAGTTGAAAGCTACGGAGATGCACATATTTCTGCAACTTTCAATAACATCATCATCAGTTTGACAAACAAAAGTGGTCAAGTTATTTCTTGGTCATCAGCTGGTAAAATGGGCTTTAGAGGTAGTAAGAAAAATACGCCTTACGCAGCTCAAATGGCTGGCGCTGATGCTGCAAAAACAGCTATCGATGCTGGATTGAAGCGTGTTGATGTTTATGTAAAAGGTCCAGGTAGTGGTCGTGAAGGCGCAATCAGATCTTTATCACAAAGTGGTTTGGAAGTATCTATGATTAAAGATATCACGCCAATGCCGCATAATGGATGTCGTCCTCCAAAGAAAAGAAGAGTATAGTCAAATTTATTTTATAACGGGTATATCATTTATTTTAAAAGACCTTTTAATGATGTACCGACACTAAAAGGTCAATATAAAAACTATGGCACGCTACACAGGCCCCAAAACGAAAATCTCCCGCAGATTCGGAGAACCCATCACTGGCAATGGCAAGTGGTTAACTAAAAACAGTAATCCTCCAGGACAACATGGCGCTAACAAAAAGCGTAAAACGCTTAGCGAATATGGTGTTCAGTTGAAAGAGAAGCAAAAAGCAAAATACACTTATGGTTTGTTGGAGAAACAATTCCGTAAAACTTTTGAAGAAGCTGCTCGTAGAAAAGGAGTAACTGGTGAAAACTTAATTAAATTATTAGAAGCTCGTTTAGACAATACTGTTTTTAGATTAGGTATCGCACCAAGTCGTCAAGCAGCTCGTCAAATGGTAAGTCATAAGCACATTACTGTAAACGGAGATGTAGTAAATATTCCTTCATATAATTGTGTTCCTGGTGACGTAATTGGATTGAAAAATAAGAGTGCTGCTAACACAATCATTACTGGAAATTTAAAAGGAAAAAATCCTAAATTCAGTTGGTTGGATTGGAGCGAAGCTGAAATGAAAGGTACATTCATTGCCTATCCAGAAAGAGAAAGCATACCTGAAAACATTAAAGAGCAACTTATCGTTGAACTTTATAGTAAGTAATCTGATTGATTTCATATTTGCTAAACTCAAAATCAACCGGTAACTCCGGATATTTTAAAAACAATTAAACAACATACAAAATGGGAATATTTAATTTTGTTAAACCAGACAAAATTGTTCTGCAAAAAGCTAACGATTTCGAAGCTCAATTTGAATTCCGTCCATTAGAACCAGGATACGGTGTTACCATTGGAAATGCTTTACGTAGGGTTTTGTTAAATTCATTGGAAGGGTATGCAATTACGGGTATCAATATCGTAGGTGCTGACCATGAATTTGCAACATTAAAAGGCATTACCGAAGACGTAACAGAAATCATTCTGAACTTAAAGCAAGTTCGTTTGAAATGCAAATTAGAAAATGATGTTACTTCTGAAAAAGTTACATTATCTATAAAAAATAAAACAGAATTCACAGCAGGAATGATTGCTGAGGTTTCACCTACTTTTGAAGTAATGAACCCAGAATTATTGATTTGCACTTTGGATAGCAATGCTAAATTGGATATCGAAATTTCTATCGGAAGAGGTAGAGGTTATGTTCCAGCTGAAGACCATAAAGACAAATCATCTCATTTTGGATATATTCCTGTTGATGCGATTTATACCCCAATCAAAAATGTAAAATATTTGATTGAAAATACAAGGGTAGAACAACGTACCGATTTTGAAAAATTAATCATGGAAGTGGTTACTGATGGTACTATTCATCCTGAAGAGGCTGTTAAACAAGCAAGTCGTATTCTTATTCAACACTTGATGATCATCACTGATGAAAACATCACTTTTGATACTAAAGAAGATAAGAAAGAAGATATGGTTGATGAGCATACTTTACAATTGCGTAAAATGCTAAAAACACCACTTGAAGATTTAGATCTTTCAGTTCGTGCTTTCAACTGCTTAAAAGCGGCTAAAATCAATTCATTAAGTGAGCTTGTACAATACGAACAAGAAGATTTAATGAAATTCAGAAACTTCGGTCAAAAATCTTTAAGTGAAATCGATCAGGTTTTACATGAAAGAGGATTAAGCTTCGGAATGGATTTAAGCAAATTGAAATTAGACGACGAGTCATAATATCAATTTTTGATTGTTGAAATTAATTTCAACAAAAAAATAAATAATTTAATTCACAAACCTTGTAATTCCTGACACGGTACAGGGTAAAAAATAAAAAGTCATGCGTCACGGAAATAAAAATAATAATTTAAGCAGAACAGCTTCTCATAGAAAAGCGTTATTGATGAATTTAGGTTGTCAGTTGATTACGTACAAGCGTATTACAACTACTTTAGCAAAAGCTAAAACGTTACGTACCTACATCGAACCACTTATCACTAAAACAAAAGCAACAGATAGCAAAGAGACTATTATGCACAACCATAGAATTGTGTTTAGTTATCTTAATGATAAAGCTGCGGTTAAAGAACTTTTCACTGTAGTTGCTCCTAAAGTTGCTAATCGTCCAGGAGGTTATACACGTATAATCAAATTGGGTGCTCGTATTGGTGATAATGCTGAAATGGCAATGATTGAATTGGTTGATTTCAATGAGATTTATGGTAATTCAATTTCAGAAGCTACTGAAACAGTTAAGAAAACACGTCGTGCTGGTAAGAAAAAAGTTGCTACTACAGATAATGAAGTAGCTGTTGAAGAAACTACACCGACAGAATCGACTGAAGAAGCTGCTGGTGATGAAACAGAAACAACAGAAGCTTAATTAATAGTATCAAAAAAAAGCCCCGAAATATCGGGGCTTTTTTTTGATTATTTTTTTTAGTTTAATCTATACTTACTTTCTTTGTATAATTTTAAAATAATGGAATCACAACAAAAAAACATCGCAACACTCGTTTTGTCTGATGGAACAGTTTTTCAAGGACTTGCATTTGGGAAAATAGGTACTTCAACTGGGGAGATTTGTTTCAATACGGGAATGACAGGTTACCAAGAAGTATTTACAGATCCAAGTTATTATGGCCAAGTGCTAATAATGAACAATGTACACATTGGGAATTATGGAACAAACTCAGTAGATGTAGAAAGTAATTCCATAAAAGTAAAAGCCATAATAGGTAGAAATTTAGAAGAAAAATTCAGTAGATTTTTAGGTGAAAAATCGCTCCAGCAATATTTAGAAGAACAACAAATTGTTGCCATTAATGGATTAGATACAAGGGCTTTAGTTGCACATGTAAGGGTTTACGGCGCAATGAATTGCATCATCTCTTCAGAAGTGAATGATGTGGAGCATTTGAAATCAATGTTGCTAGAAGTGCCTTCTATGGATGGTTTGGAACTGGCTTCAACCGTAAGTACAAAGGAAAGTTACACACTTGGAGATGAAAATAGTAAAATACGCATTGCTGTACTAGATTTTGGGGTTAAACAAAATATTTTAAATTGTTTGGTGGAACGAGGTGCTTTCATAAAAGTATTTAATGCAAAAACCAATTTCGAAACTTTAAAGGAATTTAATCCTACGGGATATTTCATCAGTAATGGTCCAGGTGATCCAGCACCGATGGATTATGCAATTAAAACCGTACAGCAGATTCTAGGAACGAATATGCCTATTTTTGGCATCTGCTTAGGACATCAGTTGCTAGCACTTGCCAATGGAATAACTACGTTTAAAATGCATCATGGACATCGTGGATTAAATCATCCTGTAAAAAATCTAATTACAGGCAAGTCTGAAATAACAACACAAAATCATGGTTTTGGAATTGATGCCAATGCGGTAAAACTTAATCCAGCAATAGAGATTACACATGTCAATCTAAATGATGATAGTATTGAAGGAATTAGAATAAAAGGTAAAAAAGCTTTTTCTGTTCAATATCACCCAGAAGCAACACCTGGTCCGCATGATAGCCGATATTTGTTTGATGATTTTATGGCGATGATGGGGTAGGGTATAGAGGTTTGTGAGGTTTGAGAAGTTTAGGAGGTTCAATAAGTTCAATAAGTTCAAACAAACAACAAACAACAAACACCAAACATTTTCTAATTTTTGAATTTTGACTTTTTAATTTCAATCATGAAAATTTCAATCATAAATGGACCTAATTTAAATTTACTCGGAAGTCGAGAAGTTGATGTTTATGGAAGTCAGACATTTGAATCGTTTATTGAGGAATTGAAAAATGCTTATCCTGCAATTATTTTTCATTATTTTCAAAGTAATGTTGAAGGAGAATTGATTAATGAATTACAACGCGCAGGAAAAGAATGTGATGGAATTATTTTAAATCCTGCGGGCTATACACATACATCAGTGGCAATAGGGGACGCTATTGCAGCTATTTCTGCACCAGTAATTGAAGTACACATCTCCAATATTTTTTCAAGAGAATCTTTTAGATCTATTTCGCATGTTTCTGCAAAAGCAAAAGGTGTTATAAGTGGCTTGGGTTTGAAAGGCTATGAACTCGCTGTACAATGGTTTTTAAATAATGTTTCGAATTAAATCTTCCACTTTTTTATCAGCGTATTGATTTTCTTTTCCCAAATTCCAAAAGCAGTTTTTTGCTCTTTTATAAAACTGTTTTCATCAAGCTTCCCAATTACTTGATTCATTTCTTCATCGTTTTCGTACATCATTTTTCTAAAGTTGCTGGAATAATCCTTTGCTCTAGATATTTCAATATTTTCAGTCATCCATTTTTTAATGATAACGGATTCTTTTAATAATGATTTGAAAAAAGAAGGTGTAAAATCTTTTGATTTCAATTGAAGTAATTCCATTAGTGCAGATAAAGCATGAGTCGTTTTGTCTTCTTCATAATTCCCACCTTGCGTTTCATAAAAACGATGTACATCATCCCAACTTTTTATTTTATCTGATTTGATGTTCTTTTTTAGTTTCCCCATTTCATCGGCCAAAATCATTTGCCCGCCTATGTTTAACCAACTGCTTCTAACAGATTTGAATTTTAATTGCTTGACTAAAGCATAGAAACTTTCTGTTTTATGAATATTGATGTGTTTTAGGATTTGCAAACAGGCGTGCAACTTTATCATTTCTGAAAACGTTTTTTTTGCCTGTGGCACTTTTGTTAAAATGATTTTGCGTTTGCTATTTTCCCAGCCTTTTATTTCGGCTTCTCCATTTTCATTTGGTAAAAGTGTATTAAAAAGATGGATAGAATCAAGCATTTCATTGATGGTATCAGGAGCTAGATAGTCAAACTCAAGGTGCTGTACTTTGTGCTGACGCTGGTCGCGGTCTTCCGATTTCCAAGCATTTCTGGCAAGCGCATACATATTGTACATAAACCAATACGCAGGCATAATTACTAATCTATCTTTTGGCACATCATTGCTGATTAAACTAAATGGCACAGGAATATTTAGTTCGCTCATGTAATCTCCCTTAGCAATCATACTAAAGCTTGCGAATTTAGATTTGTGTTTTAAGCTCACGCATAAGCCTGGCCAAAAGCCACGCCCTGCTAGTATTTCGCCATCCGCACTTCTACTATTGTGATTACTGCCAATCGTTGCGCCAGCAGCAATATTGCTTTGTCCCATTATGGTAGAAGCACACAAAAATGAATTGTTGTGGTGTTGCTCATGAGCAGGAAAAATAAGGCTATTTAATACTTCACAACATGAAATGGTGGAATTATTACCCAAATAAGAATTGATTAATCTTGCGCCATATTTCAATTGAGAATGAGATGCAGCAATGAAACGAACAGCTTTTACACCATAAAAAATTCTACACCCAAATCCGATTATGCCATTTACCAATTCGCAGCCTTCGCCTATTTGTGATTTTCTTTCGGCATCGCTGTTTATGGTTAGATTTTTTAGTTTGTTGGCCCCTTTAATGTAAGCATCTGTTCCGATTATGGTGTCTTTGATGATTCTACAGTTTTTTATTACGGTTCTGCATCCAATCTTTCCATAATAACCGCGTTGTTTATCAAATTTCTTTTCGGTTAGTTGTTTGAACTTTTCAAGTAGCAATAAATCATCTCTATATTTACTCCACATGAACGCATCTCCAGCAAGCATTCCATCATAAGGGATAATTTTTCTTCCCCCATTTTCATTGGAAACTTCAATACCCATTCTTTGCTTTTCATCAATTTCGCCATCTTTTAAAATGCCGTTTCCAAATTTAGCTTTCTCCGTTGTCGCCATTTCATTTACATTGGCAATCATTACATCATCATCAATAATGTAGTGACTTAAATAATCTACGTTATCAATGCAAACATGATTACCAATATCAGAACTAATAATGGTACTATTGTATATACCTTCAGCCATTTTGAAACTATGAAATTCATGATATAATGCACTTAAATCGCCAATGCGAATTAGGCCGAAAAAATTATTGTTCTTAATTAATTCAGGTTTGAATTTTTTGGTTACCAGTATGTTTTGCCAATTATCTGAGTTATTGTTGTTTGCAATTAATTGTTCTATTTGCTTATGCGTAAGTTGAAAAAAAACTTTATTAGAATTACGCTGTTTATCCCTTAGGTGGTATTCGTTTTTACCTTTTGGCAAATATTGTGCTTCTATGAAATGGTAGCCAATCTCTGAAATAGGGTGCTTGTCGATTATGTTCATCCAAAAATATTTATTAAAATAATTAGATTTCTTTTATTCCAAAACTAATTCGAAAGTTAGCAAAAATTAATTTCATTACCTATGAAGAATTAAAATTGTTTATGGTTTGGCGTTTGGTGTTTGGCGTTGAGTTAACCTTTTGAACTTATTGAACTCATTGAACCTTTTGAACAACTTTAAACCTCAACGGTTTTCTGTACGCCACTTTATTTGAAACGAAAATCGTTAGTGCCGAAATGAAAGTCCCTAAAAATGCGCCGAAAAGTACATCGGTTAGAAAATGTTGTCCTAAATAAATTCTAGAATAACCTGCGGAAATAGCTAATAAAAGCAGAATAATTTGAAAAGATTTTTTATTTGTTGAATGTGCCAAAATATAAGATAATGCAAAAGCAGATGTAGTGTGGCCTGAAGGGAAGCTTTCGCAATTGGCAATGCTTACGCCATCTATAAAATGTTGATATGTATTTGAATTGAAAAACACTTTTGGTCTTGGCGCATTAAAACTATGTTTCAATAATTGTGCAAGTAATCCTGATACGATATAAGAGATTAAAATCAGAATGGATAAGCGTTGTGTTTTTAATGTAAAAAATAGAATTACAGCAAGTATAACAACAAACAATCCATCGCCGAAAAAAGTAAATTTAGAGAAAAACAAATCTAGCCGTTTCGTATGATATGGGTTAAGTAAAATAAATGAATTTGCTTTTCCATAATAGGCTAAAAAAAAAGTAAAGCCCATAAAAACCAGTAAGAAACTGATTACATAGACTTTACTTTTTGTATAAATAGTTTTGAACGACATGAGTCAACAAAATTCAAAATTTAAACTTGTATTCCCAAATAAAAAATAGGCATACAAATAAATGGTTTTGAATTAAATATTATCTACCCATCCAGCCGCCATCAATGGTTAAAATGGTGCCGTTTACATAATCAGAAGCAGGGGAGGATAGGAACACAAAACCTCCAGCTAAATCTGTTGCATCGCCCCATTTTCCTGCCGGAATTCTCGACAAAATTGATGCGTTTCTATCAGGATCGGCACGTAATAATGCGGTATTATCTGTAGCGATATATCCAGGCGCAATACCATTTACCGTGATGCCAAATTTCGCCCATTCGTTGGCAAATGCTTTCAATAAAGAAGCTACAGCGCCTTTGCTCGCTGCATATCCTGGAACATTGATGCCACCTTGGAAACTCAATAAGGAAGCTGTGAATACAATTTTACCGTAACCATTTTTAATCATTTGTTTACCAATTTCTCTGGTTAGAATAAATTGCGAATTCAAATTAATGTCGATGATGGTATCCCAAAATTCATCAGAATGTTCTGCAACAGGATTGCGTAAAATGTGACCAGCATTGTTGATTAAAATATCGATACGTGGATGGTCTTTTTGAACATCGGCAATAAATTGATACAGTGATTCTCTGTTGGTAAAATCTGCATTGTATGCATAAAATTTTCTACCAGCGGCTGTTACAACTTTTTCAACATCTTGACCAGATTCTTTCATTTTACTACTTACGCCAATAATATCTGCGCCACTTTCAGCCAAAGCTTGAGCTATTGCCAATCCAATTCCTTTGTTGCAGCCAGTTACTATGGCAACTTTGTTATCTACTCTGAAATTTAACATGTTGAATTTATTTTAAGTTCATGATGTTTACGAAATCCATATCCGCAAAAGAACTGTTTTCGCCAGCCATTGCCCAAATGAATGAATAAGCAGCAGTAGCAACACCACTATGTATGCTCCATGATGGAGATACAATACCTTCTTCATTATTTAAAAACATATGTCTTGTTTCATGAGGCTCTCCCATGAAGTGAATGATTCTTTGCGCTTCAGGCAAATCGAAATAAAAATAAGCTTCCATTCTTCTGTCGTGTAAATGAGAAGGCATTGTGTTCCAAATGCTACCTGGTTTGAAATTGGTAACACCAAGCATTAATTGACAACTTTTCAATCCATCAGGATGAACGTATTTGTTGATGGTACGGTGATTTGCTGTTTCAGAAGATCCCATTTCTGCAGGAGTTGCATCTGCAGATTTCATCATTTGAACAGGATGTTCAGCATGAGCAGGACAAGAAAAGAAAATGAATTTAGATTCTGCGCCTTCAAAACTAACTGCTTGTTTTCCTTTACCAATATATAAGCAATCCAATTTGTTTAATTCAAATGCTTCTCCATCAACAGTGATTTTACCAGCACCGCCAATGTTGATGATTCCCATCTCTCTTCTCTCTAAAAAGAAATTGCTTTTCAATTGATCGTGATTGCCCAATTCTAAAGCACCGTTCGAAGGTTTTGCTGCACCAACAACCATTCTATCGTAATGGGTGTAAACACAATTTACTTGTCCATCTTGAACAAGTTTATCCAATAAAAATTTTTCTCTGATTTGTTCTGTTGTGTACTTTACAAAATCTTCGGGATGTACCGCGTGAATGATTTTCATGTTGTTTGATTTTTTGTTTTAAAGATATAATTTGGGAAATAGTGTAAGATTTGATATTTTACTTTTATTCTGAAATTCTACGTGAAGACTCTCTAATAACTAATTTGGGTTTAATGACGATTTCTTTATCAGACATGTCTTCATCGGTATGCAGCATTTCAAGAAACATTTTTGCTGTAGCTTTTCCAATATCGAAAGCAAACATTTCTACACTGGTTATTGAAGGGGTTAACAACTTTGTAATGGGTTCGTTGTTAAAGCCAGCTAACCCAAAGTCTTTAGGCATTTTTAGTCCTGCTTCTTTAATGGCAAGCATTGCGCCAATAGCCAAGCGGTCACTGATGGCGAAAATGGCATCAGGTCGTTTGTTCATGGAAAGCAATTCTTTTGCTGCGATATAGGCGTATTCTTGGTTGAAATCGCAGTGGATAATGTGATTTTTATCTAAAGCGATTTTGTTTTGTTTGAGGGTTTGAATAAAACCAGCTTTTCGATCGTTGCTAATGCCAAGATTTTCGGGGCCAGCTAAAATGGCAATTCTTTTGTATCCTTGATCTATCAAATGTTGTGTAGCCAAACGAGCACCTTCTACGTTATCTAGAAATATTTTTGGAACGTTAATATTATTTATAACCCTGTCGAAAAGTACAAGCGGGATTTTTTTTGTTTGAATTTTTTTGATGTGCTCATAAACCATTGTTTCGCTCGACACTGAAACGATAAAGCCATCAACCAAACTGTCCAATAAACGTTTTGTATTTAAAATTTCTCTTCCAAAGCTTTCATCGCTCTGACAAACCATTACGGTATAACCGGCTTCAAGGGCAACTTCATCGATACCCTTAACCATCGTTGCCATTACATAATCCAAATTGGGAATAATAACACCAATCGTGTTGGTTTGGTTTTTTAAAAGACTAAGCGCTAATTTGTTGGGTTGATAATCTAATTCTTCAGCGAGTGCTTTAACAGCTTTTCTAGTTTCAATGCTAACATCGGCAGCATCTCTAAGCGCACGGCTAACCGTTGAAGTAGACAATCGTAATGCTAATGCGATATCTTTTATAGTAGTTTGCCTTTCCATGATGCGTAAAATTATGTATTGTTTTTGAAATGTAAAGATAAATTACCGGCACCCTTACCGGCATCGTTTTCATGTTTCAGTCTTTGTGAATTTTTACTATTTGGTTACTTCTATTGAAAAATAATTAAGTTTTATGATTATTATTTAGATAAAATACAACCATTTCCAATCCGTTTAATTAAACATTTGCTAATAATATTACAAGATATTCAAGATTCTATTTTCAAAGTTTTTTGAATATCTTTTCCTTACTAATTTTCGACTTTTTGAAAGACAGTGTGCGATATATCTTATTATGAAATACAGTGTTACAATATTATTTTTTTTCATTACTCAGCTGAGTTCATTTGCTCAGGTGCATCCCGTTGCTTTTGCAAACAAAGCTGAGTTTCTATTTGTAAAACAAAATATTGCAACCAATGAACTGCTTAAAAAATCATTTGTCGATTTAAAATCCAAAGTAGATGCGCAATTGAATTTGGAAATTGATGTACCTATTCCAAAAGATGCTGCTGGTGGTTATACCCACGATAAACATAAATCAAATTATCTGTTGATGTTTGATGCGGGTCAAATGTATCAGCTTACCGGCGAAAAGAAATATGCTGAAGTTGTAAAAAAACTTTTTTTAAAATACGTGGCATTAAATCCAACATTGGTCAATCATCCTCAGGCTACAAGCAGTTCGCCAGGAAGATTATTTTGGCAAGCTTTAAATGATGCCAATTGGTTGGTTTTCGCAGGATTGGCTTTTGATTGTATTCACGATTATCTGACCCCAATTGAGCGTAAACAAATTGCAGATGGTGCATTTAAACCATTGGTTGATTATTTTACAAAAGACATAAAGCCATGGTTTAACCTTATTCATAATCATGCAGTTTGGGCTTGTGCGGGCGTGGGCATTGTAGGGATTGCAACAGACAATGATGATTATTTAAATATGGCCCTTTATGGGACAGAAAAAGATGGCAAGGCTGGTTTTATTGCGCATTTAGATGGATTGTTTTCTCCTGATGGGTATTATAATGAAGGTCCTTACTATACCAGATATGCGGTGTTGCCATTCTTTTATTTTGCAAATGCCATTCAACAAGTAAAGCCATCTATAAAGATATTTCAACATAGAGATAGTATTTTAAAGAAAGCATTAGACGTCTGTTTAAACTTAACCAATACCGACGGGTCTTTTTACAGCTTTAATGATGCTTTAAAAGAAAAGACGTACACATCAAATGAATTGGTCGTTGCTGTTGATATTGCTAGTAAGGCTTATGGTGTTGATGCCGCATATTTACCCGTAGCAAAAGCACAAAATAGAATTTTATTAAATAAAGGTGGCGTGGAAATAAGCAATAGCTTGAAAAAAAATGCAAATAAAAATTTAATTTTTCCATACAAATCCGCACAGTATGTTGATGGTGCAGATGGTAAAAGTGGAGGGGTTACAGTTTTAAGAAAAGGGAACGGAAATGATTTAATGTCTCTGATTTTTAAATATAGTTCGCATGGTTTATCACATGGCCATTACGATAAATTGAATATTCAACTTTACGATAAGGGAAATGAAGTACTTCAAGATTATGGCGCTGTACGTTACATTAATATTGAACACAAATGGGGTGGTCGTTACTTGCCAGAAACAAATTCTTATGCACAGCAAACAATTGCCCATAATACCATTACAGTTGATGAAACAAGTCACTATAAAGGCATTGAAAAAATAAGCGAACAGAATCATGCCAATATTTTTTACTCAGATTTGTTAGGTAATAATGTTCAAGTTGTTTCTTCGTATGACGACCATGCATACTCGAATGTAAAATTATTTCGAACGTTGTTTATGATTCAATTGCCTGATGCCAATCAAAAATTGGTATTAGATATTTTTAAAACAAAATCAGATTCTGTTCATCAATATGATTTGCCATTCAATTATTTGGGCACTATGATGAAAACTAATTTTAAATACAATTCATTTTTAACAGAACAAAAAACATTGGGGAATAAAAACGGGTATCAACATTTATGGCAAGAAGCGGTGTCTGATAAATTGCCTTTATTTACGCAGTTTACCTATTTGAATCATCGTACATTCTATACCATTTCAAGTTTGTCTTCTGATAGTGCAACAGCTCATTTTACAAGAGTTGGCGCAAGTGATCCTAACTTTAATTTAAGGCACGATCCTTCTTATATTTTAAGAACAAAAAGTCAAAATCAAACATTCATTAAT